>JBNJGR010000029.1:0-19887 GCA_051747885.1 Bacteroidota bacterium
AAATTGCTGAACGGGAACAGGTGGATGCCATGCTGGTGGCTGGCGACTTGTTCGATACGTTTAATCCGCCCACCGAAGCGGTTGACTTGTTTTACAAAACGTTAAAACGTTTGGCTGACGACGGACAGCGTCCGGTAATTGCCATTGCCGGCAACCACGACTCGCCCGACCGCATCGAGGCGCCCGACCCGCTGGCCCGGGAGTGTGGGATTATCTTTGCCGGTTATCCCAATTCGGTTATCGCCCCGTTTGAACTGGATTCGGGTCTTAAGGTTTTGCAAAGCGACGAAGGTTTTTTGGAATTGCAACTTCCCGGAACAAACATTCCGCTGCGGGTTTTGCACACATCTTACGCCAACGAATACCGGCTGAAAACTTTTCTCGGGCAGGAAAACAGCGAAGAGGAGTTGCGGTCTGTCCTTCAGGAGAAATGGCAAAAACTGGCCGATCAATATTGCGATGAAAAGGGAGTGAATATCTTAGTTTCGCATCTGTTTATGGTAAAAAAAGGCGATGAGCTACCAGAGGAGCCGGAAGACGAAAAGCCGATTTTGCATGTGGGCGGGGCGCAGGCGGTTTACACCGAAAATATACCGAAACAAATACAATACACTGCGTTGGGGCATCTGCACCGGATGCATCTGGTAGATCCAAAACCCTGTCCGGTTTATTATGGTGGCAGTCCGTTGTCGTACAGTTTTGCCGAAGCCAATCAGCAGAAGTATGTTTTAATCATCGATGCTGAACCGGGAGAAGCGACCAATGTCCAGGAGGTTGAACTGACCAGAGGAAAATGGTTGTTGAGAAAACGTGCCGAAGGTATGGATGAAGCTTTGCAGTGGCTGACTGAAAATCAGAATGCGCTGGTTGAACTGACGCTGGTAACCGAAACTTTTCTAACGGCGATGGAACGAAGAAAACTAAATGCCACTCATTCCGGAATTGTTGCAATTATACCTGAAGTAACCGATGCCGAAAGTTTGATGGGCAGCCGGCAAAAGCAAATTGACCTGAACCAAAGTATGGAAGAACTTTTCCGCGACTATTTCAAACACGAAAAAGGGCAGAAGCCGAACGAGGAGTTGATGAACTTGTTTAAGGAAGTTTTGGCAGAAGATGATTAAAGAAATGCCACAGATAACACAAATTTTCACAGAGATATTATTAATCTGTGTTTATCTGTGCAATCTGTGGCGATTGAGCAAAACTAATCTGTGGCATAAAAAATAAAACAATGATACCTGTACAATTAACCATACAAGGCCTGTACTCCTACCAGGAAAGGCAGACCATCGATTTTACCAAATTAACCGCCGCCAGCCTGTTTGGCATTTTCGGAACCGTTGGCAGCGGGAAATCATCCATTCTGGAGGCCATCACTTTTGCCGTTTACGGCCGCACCGACCGCCTGAACCTTTCGGGCGACAACCGGTATTACAACATGATGAACCTGAAATCGAATGAACTTCTCATCGACTTTATTTTTGAAACGGGCAAAGAGCAAACTGCCTACCGTGCAACAGTAAAGGGCAAACGCAACAGTAAAAAATTTGAAGATGTAAAAGCGTTGGAGCGTTCCACATACAAAAAAATTGATAATGTGTGGCATCCCATTGAAAATGAAGCGCTCGAACAGACCATTGGATTAAGTTACGACAACTTCAAGCGTACCATAATTATTCCGCAGGGACAATTCCAGGAGTTTCTGCAACTCGGAAATAAAGACCGCACCCAAATGATGAAAGAGCTTTTCAACCTGGGGAAGTTCGAATTTTATTACAAAGTCACTTCGCTGGAGTCGAAAAATAACGCCCAAAAACAAAATATTGAAGGACAGTTGCAACAACTCGGGGCGGTTGATGCGGAACAGAAAAATGTCTATCTGGCGCAGTTAACAAAACTGGAAGAGGAATTAAAAGAACAGAACCGGAAACTTGCTGAGAATCAGCAGGCGGAAGAACAACTTCGGAAATTGCAGGAATTAACGCAAAAGAAAATTGAAGCAGAAAAAGCACAAAAAAATCTTCAGGAACAGGAGCCTGAATTTCAGGCACTCGAAAAGAAAGTAAATCGATACGAGCTGTGTGTGTTTCGGTTTAAGCACCTGCTGGATTCGTTGCATGAAAATCAGAAAAAACAGGAAGAACGTGAAAAGCAGATTCGTGTTGACAGTGAGAAGTTAAAAGCTGAAGAAGTTGAAATTGATAGGTTGGAAAAGCTGCTCCAAGAGCTAAAACCGGCCTATGAAAAACGGGAAGAGTTGAAGAAAAAAGCGGAAGAATTGTCCCGCCTGGTGCAGATGAAAAAACTGGAAGAAATTATTGCCAGCGAAGAAACCCGTTATAAAAAAGGTAAAGAAGTTTTGAATGATACGGTTCAGCAGCTTGAAAAACTGAAAACGGAAAAACAACAACTCGAAGGGACTATAAAAGAAGAGCGTAGCAAAATTCCGGATTTGGAATTGCTTTCGACAATCAGGGCCTGGCACATCCAAAAACACAATCTGGACAAACATCTACTTGAAACTGAAAAAGAGATTGAAAAACACATTCGACAGGAAAAGGAAATCCTTGACGAAAAATCTCAAATTCTGGCAACTCCGGTGTTTGAAGAACTTCCGAAAGAAGCAGATTTTAAAACCTGTATCCAACATCTTAAAGCTGAAACGTTAAAAATTAAAGAAAAACAAAAGGAACTGAATGAGCAGGAAAGTCATTTTAAGGTAAGAGCACAGTTGAAAACCTATGCCGAAGAACTGGAAGAGGGGAAACCTTGTCCGCTTTGCGGATCAGTGCATCATCCGGAACTATTTAAAACGGAAGATATTAACGATACACTTGTTGAACTGACTACCAAACAACAGGCTTTTGAGCAGCAACTGGAGTTTTTGTCGGAATGGAGTAACAGGATGAATATTTTGGACAACCAACTGCAAACAGTTCAGCAAAATCAAAAAGAATTCAGGGAAAAGAAAAAGGAGCAATTGCAACAAATAACCGCTCATGCCGAACGGTTTGTCTGGGAAAAATACCGGGAAGAGAAGGAGTTGGATGAAGCATTCAGGGAGGCAAAACGTATTCAGGGTGAGTTAAAAGAACATGAAACGGCTTTGGAGAAAGTAAGCCAAAAACTTACTAATGAAGAAAAGAATAAGGAACGTTATCAGGAAGAACTGGAAAAAATAGATAAGTCGCTTACGGTAAATCAAACTGAACTGAAAACCATAGTTGGTCAGCTTCAGTTGATTCAGCCGGAAGAGTACAAGCAAACTTCGGTTGAAAGTATCAAAAAAGAAAAAACAGATTTATTGAATGAACACAGACGGATTGAAAAGGAATTTACTGAAAATTCAACTTCCCTGCAGGAGCGAAACAAAAAAAAAGACATCTTGAGCGGAAGTCTGAAAACAAATCGCGGAGAGCTGGAACAGGATCAGGCAACCATTGCAACCCTCAAAAAACGGGTGGATGAACAATTGGAAGAATCTTCCTTTCAGTCTGTTGATGAAGTGATACAGATTCTTTCGAGACCTTTGAATACGGAGGCTGAAAAACAAAAAATTGCACAATTTAAAGATCAGCTCCTCCGTATTAAATCATCGCTGGAGCAGTTGCAAAGCGAAATAGGGGAGCGGGAGTATAATGCTGAATCACACAAAAAACTTTTCAGTGAAATTTCTTTGCTGAAAGAACAGATTACGCAAAAAAATCAGGAACAGGGAAAAACGGCGGAGTTACTCAAAAAGCTTCAGAAAGATTTGGAAAGCCAGGCCTTGCTTCGTGAAGAGCTCGAAAAACTGGAAGTTAGGGCGGAAAACATCAAAACAATGAAATCGCTTTTCAAGGCCAGCGGTTTTGTTAATTATATTTCGTCGGTTTACCTGCAGAATTTATGCAATGCGGCCAACGACCGTTTCTTCCAGTTGACCCGTCAAAAGCTGAGCCTGGAAATTACGCCCGACAATAATTTCCAGGTGCGCGATTTTATGAATGGTGGTAAAATCAGAAGTGTAAAAACGCTTTCCGGCGGTCAGACATTTCAGGCGGCCTTGTCGCTGGCGCTGGCTTTGGCCGATAATATCCAGAAAATTACCGAATCGAACCAAAACTTTTTCTTTTTGGATGAAGGCTTTGGCTCGCTCGACAAAGAGTCGCTGAACATTGTATTTGATACGTTAAAATCGCTCAGAAAAGAAAACCGCATTGTAGGCGTTATTTCACACGTGGAAGAGATGCAGCAGGAAATCGATGTACACCTGCGCATTGAAAATCAGGAGGAAAAGGGGAGCATAATTCAACCGAGTTGGGCGGGGTAATTCAAATAGAATTTTTTGGTAATTTTTATCGAATTTTGGCGAGTAAAAAGCGTAAACAAAATACATTTTGAGAGGTTTTGTGGGTTGTGGCAGATTCTAACTGCCGGACTCATGCCTGTCATCCGCCGGCTGGCGGACTAAACCAACTGAACTAACGTTTTGGATGGAATCAATTATTCTTAATTATTCCGCGGACAAATCTTCTTCCTGCCGCGGATTTCAATTGTTTCTCTCTTTTTAAAGCTTCCGTTTTTGTTTCACATATTTCAGTGTAAACTATTTCCCAGGGCTGGAATTTACCTGTCCATCCATTATTTCGTTCATCATTGTGGGATTTTAATCTTTTTTTAGCATTTTCGCTGTATCCGACATAAATTTTATCGAATTTTGGAGAATATAGTGCGTAAACGAAATACATTAAAAAAAATATAATAGTGGGACATACTGGATTTGAACCAGTGACCCCTTGCCTGTCAAGCAAGTGCTCTAAACCAACTGAGCTAATGTCCCTCATGCCTGTCATCCGCCGGCTGGCGGACTAAACCAACTGAGCTAACAACCCTTTCCTGCAAAAATAGAAAAACAAGTTCAGTAAGCGCGTTACCGAACTTGTTTTTTTATGCTTTTAGCCTGTTTAATTCATGCTTTTAGTTTGATGCAGATGCAAGACGTCGAAACCTGCAGACATAGTTTTCTATTTCAAAGGTTTCGCAACGCAGCAGATGCATTAAAATAAACGCACTTGTGAAAAATATTTTTCTAGTAATGGGATTATAAACGATTTGAGATTATCACTTTACAATTGTAAAAATATTTTTCATGAATTAAACAGGTTAGATAAAGAACTTCAATACAAAAAGTATGGCCAGAACAATCATGACCACCGAAATGTCTTTCACTTTTCCGGTGAGTAGTTTCAGCAGTACATACGAAAGCATTCCGAAAACAATACCTTCGGCAATACTGTATGTAAGTGGCATAACCAAAATGGTAATGAATGCCGGGATGGCTTCGGTGTAGTCATCGAAGTTAATTTTCAGGATGGGCGACATCATGAAAAAGCCAACCAGCACGAGTGCTGCTGCAGTTGCTGCAGGTGGCACCATGGTAAACAGCGGTGCAAAAAACAAGGCCACCAAAAACAACCCTGCTGTGGTAAGCGAGGTCAGGCCTGTTCGTCCGCCTTCGGCAACTCCCGATGCGCTTTCAACATAAGTGGTAACCGTGCTGGTTCCGAAGATTGCGCCCAGTGTTGTTCCAATTGAATCGGCAAAAAGCGCCTGTTTGGCACGTGGCACTTTCCCTTCTTTGGTAAGCATTCCGGCTTTGTCGGAAACACCAACCAGCGTGCCCACGGTGTCGAACATATCCACAAACAGGAAGGTGAACAGCACAATCAGCATGTCCATGGTGAACAGCTGGGAAAAATCGAATTTGAAGAAAATCGGGGAGAGCGACGGAGGCGCGTCCACCAGGTTTCCCTCGGGCATGTGAGTAACGCCAAATGGAAGTCCTCCAAGGGTTGCCACAAAAATTCCAATCAGCAGCGCACCTTTTACTTTCAGTGCCAGCAAAACGGCTGTGAGCACAATTCCGCCAAGCGCCACAAGCACTGCCGGCGAACCCATATCACCCAAGGCCACCAAAGTGGCATCGTTGCTAATAACAACTCCTGCGTTTTGCAGACCAATAAACGCGATAAACAATCCAATACCTGCCGAAACCGCATGTTTCAGCGACAGCGGGATGGCATTCACAATTAACTCGCGGATATTGAAAGCTGTTAGAATGAGGAAAAGAATACCTTCGATAAAAACCGCGGTGAGCGCAAACTCCCAGCTGTAGCCCATTCCCAGAACTACGGTGAAAGCAAAGAAAGCATTAAGGCCCATGCCGGGTGCCAGAGCAAACGGCAATTTGGCAACCAGCGCCATGAAAAGTGTAGCCACCAGTGCCGAAAGGGCAGTGGCTGTAAACAGCGCGTTTTTGTCCATTCCGGTGGCGCTTAAAATGTCGGGGTTCACCGCCAAAATGTAGGCCATGGTCATGAACGTGGTTATTCCTGCCAGGATTTCTGTTTTTACGGAGGTGTGATTCTCTTTTAATTTGAAAAACCGGTTCAGCATAATATTTAATTTTAGAAGGTGACTTTTGCTCCGATGGTGGGCATTACATCAAATCCTTTATCCACAAAATTACTGCTCAATTCAATCTCGGTACCCACTGCTAAGTTTTTGTTGAAATTGTACCAGAGTTGTGGTTCCGATAAGAAACGGAAATCTGTTTTTTCTTTTTTATTTCCCTCAGCATCATACCAAACATCCATCTCTTCTTTCCAGAAATCTGCAAATCCGGCAAAGGTGAGTTTATTTTCAAGCATTTGGATGGTCCAAACTCCGGTTAACTGAAACGATGCCTTTTCTTTTCCCTGAATGTATTTGTAATTGGTTTGAAACGTGAAAATTTTAGAGAAATCGGCCGATGCCCAGGTGCGTTCCAAACCTGCAATGTAAACATTTTCAATCGGGATAAACGGTGAGTTGTCACCATTAAGTTTTAGAATACCTCCATTGAATTCCACTCTCGGCATAATTTTTTGGGTTTCATTCCATTTAAAGGCCCGGGCAATTTCCCAGTAAGCCAGCGAAATACCGTTGTCAATACCGCGTGTTTCAGCACTGTAATCCATGTCGATAAAGAAGAACGTACTACCCCAGCTGTCGGGCCTGAACATTTCAACTGTGGTTGTGAAAAACTTCCGTCCTTCTCCCAAATCGTAATGTAACTGAATGTTTTGTGCGTTTGTTGTTAAAAATGCCGTTGCGGCAAAAACGAAAATAAGTAAAATTTTTCTCATTTTTAAAGATGGTTAGATTTATAAATGCCGCAAAAATATATATTTTATTCAATATTGAAATTGAATTTCTTTGAAGTTGAAAATTGGAAAAAAAGAAACCCCGGCAAAGGACTGGCCGGGGCTATTTTTTCATCGGGAAGATAAAAAAAATATGGGTCATCTAAAAATAGATGATATAAAGATACAAAAGCTTTACCGTTTTTCAAATTTTTTTGAATGGAAAATTAGGTGTGCCAAATAATAATTGCAACAGCTTTGTTTACAGCATTGGGCTTACCGTGTGTGCCAGCGATTCTTTTAATTTGAAGTGCCAGCGGCGCTGACTCCACTCTTTCAGTTTTATTTCGCGGCTGTTTTGAATATCTTTTTTGAAAATACGAACCAGTTTCGAGGTAAAATCTTCGTCGTAAATAAAAGCGTTTACCTCAAAATTGGTTTCAATACTACGGAAGTCGAGATTGGTAGTGCCAATGGTTGAAAAAACGTCATCCACAATAACATATTTGCTGTGAATGAACCCGTTTTGGAAAAAGTAAACTTTTATGCCGGCTTCGAGCAGCTCTTCTACGTATGAAAATGAGCACCATTTCGGAATTCTGGCATCTGATTTCTCCGGTATTATAATACGGACATCTACATTGCTTAACGAAGCCATTTTAAGTGCCGATACAATTTGCATCGGGGGCATCAGGTAAGGTGTAGTAAGGTAAACCCTTTTCTTGGCATTGGCAATAGCCGCAAAAATTGCCTGTCCAATGCTTTCCCAGTCGGAATCGGGGCCGCTGGCCGAAATCTGAACCGGAACTCCTTTGGTTTCCTTGAGGGGCGGGAAATAGTTTCTTCCTGTTAAATTTTCACGCATTACAAAATACCAGTTGGCAGCAAAAACCACCTGGAGGCAATTTGCGGCATCTCCTTCCAGCTGAAGGTGAATGTCGTTCCATGGGCCAATTCCCTTTACACCGTCAACATACCGATCTGCAATATTAATTCCTCCGGTAAATCCTGTAACGCCGTCAATTACAATTATCTTGCGATGGTTCCGGAAGTTTGCCCGTGAAGTGAGCCGGGGAAACCGCACTTCCATAAACGATTGAATTCGGATGCCGCTGTTTTTCATTTCACTAATAAATTTATCACTGAGCCCCCAGCTGCCCACATCGTCAATTATAATACGCACCTCCACGCCTTCAAGACTCTTTTCAATCAGAAGGTCTTTCACCTGGTTCCCAATTTTGTCGTCGGCAAAAATGTAATATTCCAGGTGAATGTGATGCCGGGCATTTTTAATGGCCGAAAAGATGGCTTTAAAAGTCTGGTCGGCATTTACCAGTATTTTCAGTTTATTTCCGGTTGTAAGCAATGCATCAGAATTGTTGAGCAACAGGCGGATAATGTTCTCTTTTTCAAGAATTTTTTTTTCGAGGTTTGAAAATGCCTGCTCAAACTGGCGAAGTTGTTTTATCGAAAGCTTCCTGTATTGACCCAGGCTTTTAATACCTTTTCGTGAATAAAGTTTACGTTTACGGTATTCCTGACCAAAGAAGAGGTAGAAGACAACCCCGAACACAGGCAAAAGAACAAGCAAAAGAATCCAGGCAGCTGTTTTATACGGCGACCTTTTTTCTAAAACAATCATTATGGCAACCGGAATGGCGGTGACCAAAAAGATTAATGAAAAAGAAGACCAAAAGTCCATTACAGGATTCATTTAAACTTTTTTCAGGTACTTACATTTAATTCAATATTTTTGCTTTGTCCGGATTATTCAAATTATCGCGGGAAAACAATTTTGGTATAAAATTCGTAAAAATTATTAGTAAAACATAATAGCAATAATAATGAAAACGGAAAAATTAAAAATAGTGAAACAATTCATTTTTTTTATGGGGTTGGTACTGATTTTTGCCGCCTGTGCATCGCAAAAAAGCGCGGTGAAAAATGATAATAATAACGGGGTTGAAATAATGGCCGAGGATTCAGTTGAATATGGAATTGAAACATTTGATTCAAAATTTGAAACCTGGTACCAGTTGCACAATAACCCGTCGCAATACCGTTCGCAGGAATATTACGAAAACTGGAATGAAAGGTATGTAAATGCCTGGAACCACAATGCCAGGCATCCGCAAAAAAGCTGGTTTTTTGAACCCATTGTGGGGTACGACCCAACAATAGATTACGACTTTGAGCTGAACCACGAACTGTTTTACTATTTTCAGTATGTTGAACGGGTTTTAAAAATTGAGATTATGCCTGGCGGACCGCGCAGTATTTCGCTTTAAGGTTGATTTCGGAAAACTTTCAGCCAGTCGGTTTGCAGAATTTCCTCAGCAATTAATTTTCCCCTGATCCCCGGTGCTGAAACTCCCCGGTAAAAAAATTTGTTTCCGATAAATACATGCGATTCATCCCATTGGCCGGTTTGAAAAAAACTTTCAATCAACTGCCGGCCCCCTTCAACAATAACCGACTGGATTTTGCGGTTGTACAATTCCCTTAAAATTTGATTAATGCTGTTACTTCCGAAATCAATTTTAACAAAAGAGACAGCGCCATCATCTTCGGTTTTTAATGAGTTGAAAACTAACGTTTTGTGTTTGCCGGTAAAAAGATTGTGCGACGAGGGCAACCGCAAATTGCGATCAATCACCACCCGCAGCGGGTTTCTTCCCGGCCAGTGACGGACTGTAAGTGAGGGGTTGTCTTTTTCTGCTGTATTTGTGCCCACGATAATCGCATCTTCCTGCGAACGGATTTTATGAACCAGTCGCAGCGCCAACTCGCCGGTAATCCAGGTGGGTTCGCCAAAATTTTCAGGACTGCGGTCCACGTCAATAAATCCATCGAGTGTTTGGGCCCATTTCAAAATTACATAAGGCCGTTTTTTTTCATAAAAACAGAAAAACCGTTTGTTCCGTTCGCGGCACTCTTTTTCCAAAATGCCCACTCTTACTTCAATTCCGGCTTTTTTCAATTTCTCAATTCCTTTGCCAGCCACTTCAGAAAAAGGGTCAACAGTTCCGATTACCACCTTCGGAATTTGTTTTCTTATTATCAAATCGGAGCAGGGAGGAGTTTGCCCGTGGTGAGCACACGGCTCAAGGTTTACGTAAAGGGTGCTGGCTTTAAGCAGGTTGTCGTCGGGAATAGAGTTGATGGCATTTACTTCGGCATGGGGGCCGCCATACTGCCGGTGAAAACCTTCACCAATTATTTTTCCATTGTGAATAATTACGCTGCCCACCATCGGATTGGGTGCCACGCTTTCGGCTCCCAGTTCTGCCAGCTCCAGGCAGCGGTGCATGTATTTTTCGTGTATCTCCATTTGCCGCGGAAAAAGTATCTTTGCACTGCCAAAAGTAACACAATGGAAGCGACTATTCAATACATCGAAAAAGAATTAACCGGTTTGTACCCCAAAACCGAAGTGAAGGGTTTTATCCGGCTCATATTTTGGCACCTTTTTCAGTTTTCGTACACCGACCTTGTTTTTCGCAGAAATCAGAAACTGGGAAAATCTTCTCAAAAAAGAATTGAAGAAATTGTGGAGCGGCTAAAAAAGTTTGAACCCATCCAGTATATTTTGGGCGAAACCGAATTTTTGGAGCTGAAACTCACAGTAAATCCTTCGGTACTTATTCCGCGCCCCGAAACAGAAGAACTTGTTCAGTGGGTTATAACAACTGTTGAAAATGAAAAATTATCGGTTATCGATATAGGGACGGGCAGCGGTTGCATTGCGCTGGCGTTGAAAAAGGAATTGAAAAATGCAGTGGTGACTGGTGTGGATATTTCTGCGGAATCGATTCGGACAGCCAGCAAAAACGCTGAAATAAACCAGCTGGATGTGACTTTTACGCAGGCCGATATTTTGCAATGGGAAAAAGAAAATTGGGAACCTGTTGATTTAATTGTCAGTAATCCGCCTTACGTGCGCGAATTGGAAAAAGCTGCCATGCACCAAAACGTCCTGCAATACGAACCTGAAAATGCTTTGTTTGTTTCCAATGCTAATCCGCTGGTTTTTTACCGAAGTATTGCTGATTTTGCAAACCGGTATTTAAAGGCGAATGGCTGGCTGTTTTTCGAAATAAATGAAAACCTTGGAGAAGAATTAGTCAGTTTGTTGGCGGCGAAAGGTTTTGGGGCAATTGAAATTAAAAATGACATTAACGGAAAAAGCAGAATGTTGCGCTGCCAAAAGGGAGATTTTTGAGTTTTTTGCAGATGGTTTTTATTTTTTGAAAAGTATAAGAATGTAAATTGAAATTTCTTTGACAACTTTACGCGGTAAGAAGGATTTTAACCTTGAGTAGTGAGAAAAATTGTAATTTATATATCAATTGGTATTAACCTGCTGGCAGTATTGGCGCTGATTTTGTCCTACCTTTCGGGTCATATTCCTCCGGATAAGTGGTGGCTTCCATCTTTTTTCGGGTTGGGGTATCCTGTGTTGTTGGGGCTCAATTTATTTTTTATTGTAGTGTGGCTTCTAGTAAATCCGCGTTACATGTGGTTTTCGGCTATTGCAATAGTGATAGGTCTGGGCACGTTATCGCGTTTTGTACAATTTGGAGGAAAAACAATTGAACCCGGTGACATTAAAGTGCTTTCTTACAACGTGATGCATTTTGCAGGCAACAATGAGCTGACACCGAAAGAAACTGCTGATGAAATCAAAAACTTTCTGGCCGAACAAAAACCCGACATTATTTGCTTGCAGGAAGTGAGACTCTGGAAAACCAGTATTTTCAATCTGGGGGAAACAATAGAAGAATTCGATTTTATAAACCATTATCAGTTTGCACGGTCGAGTACAACGTATGGCAGTGTCACGCTTTCCAGGTATCCCATTGTTAACATGGGGGAAATCAGGTTTGAAAATTCGAAGAATATCACCATTTACACCGATTTGCTGATTGGCAGCGACACGGTTCGGGTTTTCAATGTGCATCTTCAGTCGTACCAGATTGATCCGGGTAAATATTCTTTTATCGAATCAGGAGTAGATGATGAAAAAGATTTGGACGACATGCGTGAAGTGGGGTCGCGCTTTAAGAATGGATTTCAGCTTCGGGCACAACAGGCAAGAAAAATCCGCGAATATATTGATGATTCGCCCTACCATGTTTTGGTTTGCGGCGATTTTAACGATCCTCCGGCCTCGTATGCCTACCGCCAGTTGCGAAAAGGCCTGAAAGATGCTTTTGTAGAGTCAGGCAACGGAATTGGCCGCACTTACGTTGGGAAGTTGCCATCTTTTCGTATCGATTATATTTTTCACAGTTCGGGATTTGAATCGTATAATTTTCAAACTTATGACTTCGTGAATTCCGACCACCTGCCGGTTTCCTGCTCGCTGATAAAAAACAACCAATAATTTTCCCAATTAAGCAACCTTTTTCAAGCAGATTAAATCTTCCTATTAGTATTTAAAATTAGCCGTCGATGATGTATAAGAATTTATTTCCCGTAATTGTATCGGTGGTTTTCTTGTTTTTAATTATTGTATCCTGTAAAAAGGAAATCGACACAGAATATAACTATTTTCTGATTCCGATGGATAGTGTTGCTGTTCCTGATACTGTTAAAACAAACAAACCGTTTGACATTGCTTTTTTTGGACTTGTCGGCACCAATGGCTGTTACAGTTTTTCAGAATTCGTTGTGCAGAAACAGGATAATGAGATCAAGATTGAAGCCTGGGGAAAGATTAAAAAAGGAGCTCAAATATGTCCAGACGTAATGGTTTATCTGCGCGGAAAGAAAATGAATTATTCTCTGTCGGAGCCGGGAGAATATCGGTTAAAAGTAAAACAGGATGAGGATTCTGATATTCAGTTCCCGCTTGTGGTAGAGGAATGAAAAGCAATCGTTGGGTTTTAAAGAATTCTCAGCGCGGCCTCTTTGTCTTTTTTAAGTTGTTCCACCAACGCTTCAGGTCCGCTGAATTTTTTTTCGTCTCTTATTTTTGCAGCAAAAATCAACGTAATTTCTTTGTTGTAAATATCACCCGAGAAATTGAAAATATGCACTTCAATGCTGCGGTTGTCGGCATTATTGTTAAAAGTTGGGCGGGTACCAATATTCAGCATCCCGCCGTATTTTTCTCCTGAAAGAATAATTTCAACCGCATAAACGCCGTAACCCGGAATGAGTTTGTGTGGATCGGATGCCTCGATGTTGGCGGTGGGAAATCCCATTTTGCGTCCCACCCGCTGCCCTTCCACCACAGTGCCGTGCAAAGTAAAACGGTATCCGAGAAATTTGTTGGCCAGCTCAACATCCCCATCCTCAAGGGCGTTGCGAATTTGTGTGGAGCTCACGTGAGCTTCGTCAATCAACAGCGCATCCAGTTTTTCAATTTTAAAATTGTAGCTTTTCGCACACTCTTTCAGGTACTCAAAACTTCCCTCGCGGTTTTTGCCAAACCGGTGATCATATCCCACCACAAGGCATCGGGTTTTTAGTTTATCAACCAGTATATTTTTTACAAAACTGCTGTAGCTTAACTCCGAAAACGATTTGGTAAACGGGTAAACAATCAGGTGATCGATTCCCGACTTTTCAAATAATTGCTTTTTTTCTTCAATGGTAGTAAGCAGGCGGAGGTTGCCTTCGTTTGGCGACGTAACCAGCCGGGGGTGGGGGTGGAACGTAAAAATTACCGATTCACCGTTATGTTTGCGGGCAAATTCTTTCAACCGGGCAATTACTTTCTGGTGCCCCAGATGAACCCCGTCGAAGGTGCCGATGGTAACCACCGGGTTCTTTGCATCAAAGTTGTTTATGTTGTGATATACTTTCACTGTAAAACTGTGTTTTGACGAACATAAATTTTTTTACTGAATAAACCATTACAAAAATTGCGAAAAAAATTTTCTGACAAAATTCTTTAACCTGAATAATTGGTTTCCCGGCGCCTGGGTTCAATTAATTTTAAAAGTGTGCAGTAATGCGGGTTAAAATATGTTATTTTCGCCGATTGGTAATCATGAAAAACTGGAAATTGTTAATTTTACGCCTCTTAAAATCAAAAACTGGATATGAAGATCAGTAGGTTATTAATTGCAATCTTTGTTGCTGGAATTTTATTGGCAGGTTGTGCCAAAGATGAAAACCGGTTTACTGTAAGCGGAAAAGTTTCACACGCTGAAGGGGAGACCATTTACTTTGAAAAATTACTTGTTTCTTCCACACAACCTCTCGATTCAGTGAAAATTGACAAAGATGGTGAGTTCGAATTCAAAGGCACTACCAATACTCCTTCGTACTATTTGCTTAAACTTAACGACAACAAGTTTATTACGCTGCTGATTGATTCACTTGATGAAGTGATTGTTACGGCAGATGCTGTAAACTTTGAACGCGATTACCACGTGGAGGGCTCAACCGGCTCGGTGCAGGTAAAGGAGCTTACCGATCATCTCAACTCCACGCAAAAGAAACTCGATTCACTACAATCGTTACATAATTTATACAAAGGAAATCCTGATTACCCGGCAATGAGAACCCAATGGGAAGAAGAAGCCCGGAAAATCAGAGAGGAGCAGGTGGAATTTTCCACACAATTTGTTAATGATAATCCGTTTTCAATGGCCAGTGTTTTGGCGTTGTACCAAAAATTTGGCCAGCAGAATTACGTGATTAACGATTTGCAAACCATGCGGGTAGCGGCCTCTGCCCTTAACTCCATTTACCCGGAATCGGAACATGTTAAAGCATTGTACCAAAATACTGTGCAGTTGTTAAAAGATGACCAAAGTGCCCGGTTGCAACAGTTAATTCAGGAGCAGGGCGAAAACAGTCCCGAAATTATATTGCCCACACCCGAAGGGGAAGAAATTGCACTTTCGTCGTTACGCGGGAAAGTTGTATTGCTGCAGTTCTGGTCGGCGCTTAACCGCGATTCGCGAATTTTAAACGAAGCTCTCGCGGAGGCCTACAATAAATACAAAAATAAAGGGTTTGAAATTTATCAGGTGAGTGTTGACGATAACCGGATTGAATGGGTTGATGCCATTGATCAGGACGGACTGACCTGGATTAATGTGGGCGATATGGAAGGCAGCAACCAGGCGGTGCGCAACTACAATGTTCAAACTGTGCCTTACAATTATCTGCTCAACGAAGAGGGTGAGATAATTGCAAAAGACCTTAAAGGGCAGGCTTTGGATAGAGCCTTGTCCAGGCTGCTGAATTAAATGCCGAAAATTTTGTAAAATCAATTTTGAACGATATTTTGTCTTGTCAGAAAAAGGAAAAATATATTTTGTTTCCGATGTCCATTTGGGAGCACCTGCCCTCAAAAACAACCGTGAACGCGAACAGCTTTTTGCAAAGTGGCTCGATTTTATTAAAGACGATGTAAGCGAGCTTTACCTTGTTGGCGATATTTTCGATTTCTGGTTTGAGTACCGGAAAGTTGTTCCGCGCGGATTTACAAGAATTTTGGGGAGGCTTGCCGACATTTCTGACAATGGGGTGCCCGTCCATTTTTTTACCGGTAACCACGACCTTTGGGTGTTCGATTACCTGCCCACTGAAATTGGAATGATTGTCCACCGCAATGAATTCATAACTAAAATCAGGGGCAAAAAATTTTTAATTGCCCATGGCGACGGTCTAGACCCCAAAGACAAAGGTTACCTGATGTTGAAAAAAATTTTTGTGAGTCGAAAACTACAGTGGTTGTTCTCACGCCTGCATCCTAATTTTGCATTCAACATTGCACATCGCTGGTCAGAGTCGAGCCGGTTATCGAAAATCGACCGCAAAGAAGAATTTAAGGTTAAGAATGAGAGTATGTATAAATTTGCCCAAAATTTTTTGGAGAAGGAATGGGTAGATTATTTTATATTTGGCCACCGTCATCAAATGGTTAACGAGGAGCTTGAAAATGGAGCCAGGTTTATTTTACTTGGCGACTGGATTGCAAATTTTTCCTACGGCGTTTTTGATGGTGAGGAGTTTAAGTTGAACAAATTTCAGTAATTGTGGTTAGTTGAGAAGTTGGATATTATGGCAAAGGAAGTTTATACACGGATTATAGGAACAGGAAGTTATCTTCCTCCAAGGCAGATTAAAAATACCCATTTTCTTGGGAATGAATTTTATGATGCTGCAAGCAAGCAGTTAATTGACAAACCGAATGAAGAAATCATCCGGAAATTTCATGAAATTACGAATATTGAAGAGCGCCGTTATGTAAGCGAGGATCAGGTGACCTCCGATATTGCTGCATTTGCAATAGAAGATGCCTGCCAGACGGCAGGAATTTCAAAAGAAAGCCTCGATTTTATTATTGTTGCCCATAATTTTGGCGATATTTACGAAGGAAATGTACGCAGCGACATTTTGCCCGGCCTGGCCAATAAGGTGAAAATGAAATTGCACATAAAAAATCCTTCATCTATTTGCCACGATGTGATTTCGGGATGCCCCGGCTGGACACAGGGAATGATTGTGGCCGATGCCTACATTAAAAGCGGCTTCATGAAACGCGGCGTGGTGGTGGGAGCCGATGTATTATCCCGTATTTCTGATCCGCACGATCGCGATTCAATGATTTATGCCGACGGCGCAGGCGCTACAATTGTCGAGGCTGTTGAAAGCGACGAGCCAACCGGAATCCTTTCGCACTCCAGTCGCTCCGATTCAGTGTCACATGCCAACCTGCTCACATTGGGGCCAACAAACAATCCCAACCTGGAAGGCGACGAGCTCTGGGTTAAAATGGCGGGGCACAAACTTTATATTTACGCCATTAAAAATGTTCCGGGAGTTGTAAAAGACAGTATTGAAAAAGCCGGACTGGAATTAACCGACATCAAAAAAGTATTAATTCACCAGGCCAACGAAAAAATGGACGAGGCCATACTGAGTGGCGTGTTCAAACTATATGGCGAGAAAGATATTCCGGAAGGAATTATGCCTATGAGTATAAAAGACCTGGGGAACTCATCAACAGCCACCGTCCCCACCTTGCTCGATCTGGTGCTGAAAGGAAAAATTGAAGACCAGGAAATCAATCCGGGTGATTACATAATTCTATGCTCAGTAGGTGCCGGCATGAATATCAATTCCATTGTTTATAAATGGTAAATTTTTCTTAGGCAGGGGAAGTGCAAAAAACGACAGGTTTTGGTTAAATTGCCGTTTTTAACAGCACAAAATTTTTCCTGATGGATGTAATTACCATTGTATTTCTTGTTATTGGAATCGTAACAGGCGGACTGGCAGTTTATGTTTTTTTTATTTTCAAAAACCAGAAAAAAATTCAAGGCATAAAAAATCAGTTTCAGGAAGAGGAGAAGAGACTGGAAATTGAAAAATACGAGGCCGAAAAACAGCAGTTTATCTGGGAAGATCGCTTTAACTCCCTGAAAACGGAAACCGAAGCCTGGAAAAAAGAACTTGAAACCAAAAGGGAAGAAAACACCCAGCTGGTGGGACGCCTTGAAAAAGCAAAAACCGAATACCTGAACCTTAAGGAAAAGCTGGACACACAGAAAGCCGAGCTGGAAGAAATCCAAAAGAAATTTACAACTGAATTTGAAAACATTGCCGGGAAAATCCTGGAGAAAAACAGTGAGAAATTTACCGCTGCCAACCAGAAAAATATTGGTGAAGTGCTAAATCCGCTGAAAGAAAAACTCCAGTTGTTTGAAAAGAAGGTGGACGACACTTACCAAAAAGGATTGAAAGACCAGACCGACCTTCGTGCCGAACTGAAAAAATTGTACGAGTTGAACGCCCGTATCAGCGAAGAAGCCGGCAACCTGACCAAAGCGCTGAAAGGCGATGTGAAGAAACAGGGCAACTGGGGCGAAGTAGTTCTGGAACGCATTCTCGAACGCTCGGGCCTGAACGAAGGTGAACAAGGCTACCAGAAACAGTTCAGAGACTTGTCAGAAGATGGCAAGCGCATTCAGCCCGATATTGTAATCAACCTGCCCGATAACAAGCACATTATCATCGACTCCAAAGTTTCGCTTATTGCCTACGAACGTGCCGTGAATGCTACTACCGATGAGGAGCGGGTGCGTCACATAAAAGAACATCTTCTTAGTTTAAAAACACAGATAAAAGGATTGAGCGAAAAGCATTACCAGTCGGCACGAAAACTGAATTCTCCCGATTTTGTGTTGCTGTTTTTGCCCATCGAGTCATCATTCAGTCTGGCTATTCAGGAAGATCAAGAGTTGTTTTCTTTTGCCTGGGATCAAAAGGTAGTAATTGTGAGCCCGTCAACATTGCTGGCCACACTACGCACTATTGCCTCCATCTGGCAGCAGGAAAACCAGACCCGCAATGCGCTCGAAATTGCAAGGCAGGGTGGGGCACTTTACGATAAATTCGTGAATTTTATTGGCGATATGGAAAAAATAGGGAACAACCTGCGGTTCACCCAAAACAGTTATAATGATGCCATGAACAAACTATCTGAAGGCCGTGGTAACCTTGTCCGTTCTACCGAAAAGCTAAAATCACTGGGTGCCAAAGCCTCAAAAGAGCTTCCCAAAAAATTACTCGAAGATTAGCGGTTGTTTTCCAGGAAGGATAAAACCTCTTCGGTATCTTTCGAGGCATCAACCTCGTCGTTTTTGTAAACCACTTTCCCGTTATTGTCGATAATAAATGTCCAACGGCTGGTGGTTACTCCTCTTTCCAGCTCAAACTCCTGGCCGTTAATTTCGCTGTTGAATGTTCCGCCATCGCGAACAGGCACTCCGAAAAGCCGGGCAATTTCTCCTGATTCATCAGAAAGTAGCGTGAAGTTGAGGTTGTGCGCTTTTTTGAAAAACTGCAGCCCTTCCACATTGTCGCCACTCACGCCAACTACCATGGCATCTTCCGATTCAAGGGCACTGCTCAGGTCGCGGTACGAGCAGGCTTGTGCCGTGCAACCACCCGTCATGGCTGCCGGGTAAAAATAAACCACCAGGTAATTATCACCAATATGGTTTTTAATTTTCCAGGTGCTGCCATCGTCGGCAGTGGCTTCAAATCCGGGAACTTTTTCGCCAATTTCAAGCCCCTCAGCATTTTGTGAAACGGCAACAAACGGAATTGCGAGCAGAAGTGTAAATATGAATGTTTTCATTTTTTTGATTTTTAATTTGAATACTAATAAATACAGTTGAATGAACAAAAAGTTTCGAAGCTGAAATTAATTTTTACTGAAAAGAAAGCTTTTTTCTGTTAAAAAGTGAAAGAAAGTATTGTTTAAAAGGCGCAAGGGGTTGAAAGTCAGGATTAATTTCAGTATATTTAATCAAAGCAAAATGCTATGGGACACGCCTATACCTACCAATGCCATAACTGTGGTTTTGAAGATAAATTTAACCAGGGGCATGGCTTTTTAATCCATTCGCAACCACTTGAAAACTACCTGAAACTCAATAAAAAACTTTTTCATTATAAAACACACCGTTTACTAAAAAAGCTGTCGAAACAGAATAACGACTTGTTTGTAAAAGCCGGGTTCCAGGTTTACAAATGCCCGGAGTGCAAAATATTGTACGATAAAATTGAGGTGACTGTTTTTAACCAAAACGAGCTGGTTCATAAAAGTGAATTCAGGTGCAGCAGGTGCCGGTCCCGGTTGAAGCTTACCAATATTCACCGGCTGAAAAATGCTACCTGTCCGGTTTGTCACAAGAGTACTTTCCGGAAGGTAAGCACACATCTTCAGTTGTGGAATTAAGCT
>JBNJGR010000030.1:0-19621 GCA_051747885.1 Bacteroidota bacterium
AAAAAAACAACACTTTGACTTAGGAAAGTCAAAGTCCCGGGAGGCCTACTCCACGGTAACCGACTTGGCCAGGTTGCGGGGCTGATCCACATTACAGCCGCGCAAAACGGCAATGTGGTAAGCCAGCAGTTGCAGCGGAATCACTGCCAGCAGCGGCGCCAGTGCCGGATGCGAACGCGGGATTTCGATGACATCGCCGGTGAGCTCTTTCAGCCCGGCGTCGCCTTCGGTAACAATGGCAATTATGTTCCCCTTGCGGGCTTTCACCTCCTGAATATTGCTGATAATTTTTTCGTACCACGCATCCTGCGGGGCAATCACCACCACGGGGAGGTTATCGTCAACCAGGGCAATGGGTCCGTGTTTCATTTCGCCGGCGGCATACCCCTCGGCATGGATATAGGAAATCTCTTTCAGTTTCAGCGCGCCTTCCATCGCCACCGGAAAAAGTGTTCCACGCCCCAGGTAAAGGGCATTCACAGCATCCTGGTATTTTTCGGCTACCTCCCTGATTTTTTCATTGTTTTCGAGAATGGCCCTCCCCTTTCCGGGAATTTCGGCCAGTTCTTTCACCAGCAAACCGTACTCTTCGTCAGAAATGGTCCCCCTGGTTTTGGCTAGTTTCAGGGTAAAAAGGGTCAGCACCGTCACCTGCGCCGTAAAAGCTTTGGTGGAGGCCACCCCGATTTCCACGCCGGCATGGGTGTAAACGCCCGCCTCGGTTTCGCGCGACAACGTGGAGCCGACCACATTGCATATGCCCAGTACCAGCGCGCCTTTTTCACGGGCCAGCCGCAGGGCCGCCAGTGTGTCGGCGGTTTCACCGCTCTGGCTTATCAGAATCACCACATCGTTTTTGTTTAGTAAAGGTTTGCGGTACCTGAATTCCGACGCGTATTCCACTTCAACCGGAATTTGCGCAAAATCTTCCAGCAGGTATTCGGCAATGAGTGCCGCGTGCCAGGAGGTGCCGCAGCCAATTATAACAATCCGCTCGGCTTTGGCGATTCGCGGAAAAACATGGTGCAGGCCACCCAGCACAATATCCGAATATTCGGGTTTGAGGCGGCCCTTAAAAGTTTCCTCAATGGTTTGCGGCTGCTCGAAAATTTCTTTCAGCATAAAATGTTCGAATCCATTTTTATCCAGCTCGCCAATTTGCATGTCGAGGTTCGAAATGGTAACCGAAACCGGTTTGTTTTCAATATTTTTCAGGGTGAAATTATCTTTTTGAAGAACGGCCATGTCGTTATCATTCAGGTAAACCACATGGCTGGTAAACTCAGCAATTGGGGAGGCATCGCTGGCCACAAAGTACTCGTCTTTCCCCAGCCCCACCACCAGCGGACTGCCCTTACGGGCAACTATCAGCTTGTCTTTTTCGCGGCTGCACAACACGGCAATACCGTAGGCGCCTACCACTTTCGACAATGCCAGCTGAACCGCCATTTCTGCTGTAACCTCTTCACTCTGCGTGTAAAAATACTCGATCAGGTTGGCCAGCACCTCGGTATCTGTTTCGCTGCTGAAACGAAAATTATGTACCTCTAAATCAGTTTTTAACCGGGCATAATTCTCGATTATCCCGTTATGTACCACCGAAAAAATCCCGTTCATCGATAAATGCGGATGTGCATTTTTGTCGCTGGGTTCGCCGTGGGTTGCCCAACGGGTGTGCCCGATACCCGTGGTCCCCATAATGTTTTCTGAAGCGGTAAACAGTTCAAGGTCTGAAACTTTTCCCGCTTTTTTAAATACTTCCAGCGATCCGTTCAGCAAGGCTACACCTGCTGAATCGTATCCCCGGTATTCCAGCTTTTTCAAACCGTTTAACAAAACAGGAAAAGCTTCCCGTGTTCCAATGTATCCTACAATTCCACACATAATTAATTCAGTTTTTTGAATTTCAGGTGTCCTCAGTTCGGGATTTCTTTTTTATAATTCTACTTCAATTTGCTTCAACCTGCGATTTCAGAGTTTGTTTCATCCGCTGTATGAGCTCGTCACCAAGGGCTTCCTTGGTTTTCATGTGGAGCTGAATGGCATTAACCGTTTCATTTTTTTCGAACTCGCCCCGCACCTCGGCAAAGTCGAGCTCCCGGGCGCCGTTTTGCCCGTCCACCCCAAAGCCGGTCATCTTAGTGAGCGAAAACTCTTTTTTGGCATCTTCGTAAAGCAACCGGTCGATGCCCAATACGCTTTCTTTCCATTTTTCTACCACTGCAATCACGTCGGATGCCGTAAATTCATCCATCGGTTTATCGTAAAAAGCGCCCAGCACATCGGCTGCCCAGGTCCATTCGTAATTATAATAATTTTCATGAAGGGCGAACAAAGCTGCGTTTACCTCTTCAAGCGTGGTTATTTCCCCGTTTTCAACCGATTTCAATAATCTGTCGAGCGCTTCGAAAGGGCAAATCAGCCCCGACAAATCAACCCAAAACCCTTTGCCCACCGAGGTGTCTGGTTTCATTGTTTCCCTGATTTCATCACCTGAGCCATAGTTTTTCCCCTGCAGACGGGTAATCAGCGAATTGCCCAGGAATTTCCAGATAGCCATTTCGTAAAGTTTGATACCGCGGTCGAGCGCCCGTTTTTCAATCTTCATTTTGTCGTAGCTGTATTCGCTGGCAAATTCGCCCGAATGCTTTCGGATATCCATCAGCTTTTGCCTGCCTTTCAGCATTTTATGGATGGTGTACGGGCTCAGCAGGTTGAAGTTGATCAAATCGAGCAGATTGGAATCTTTACGGTTGTCGCGGCGGGGCCATTTTTGGGTGTCGCGCACGGTTCCTATGCTTTTCAGGTTTATACCCGGTACCAGAATGCTTTCATCATTGCTTTCAATCAGGTACGAAAACGGGAAATCGGCCGTGTCGCAATGTTTGTAGTGGCGCCCCATCACCAGCGAAAAAGCGCCGATACGTGATGGCCAGAGCAAATAGGAGTCGCTGGTGGTTTTGGCGCCGCGCTCCATAATTCCCTGGTGAATAGGGCCCAGTTTGTACAAATGGTTACTTTGATTGGAGCCGCTGCCGGCATTTAAAAACGAAAACATCCCGGCAATCAGCAGGGTCGATTTATGGTGCGTAACCGTGTAGGGCCCGGCAAAAACGGAAGAGGCCTCACCGTGAAATCCCTGGCAATTGGCAAAAAACAACGAGTTTACCGCCGAATAGTGCTTATCGAGAATACACCCCTGCCCCACAAAACATTTCGAAACAAGGGTGGCATCGGTAATTCGGCTTCCTGAACAAACAATAAAATCGTCCATTATCACACCTTCTCCAATAACGACAGGCGCCTCGCGGGTGCTGTTGATACTGCCGTTTTGCAGTTTTTTTGCCCCATCGATTGAAGTGAGCGGGCCGATTTTTACATTCAGCACCGTGTTGCAGTTTAAAATTTTGGAATGGGCGCCAATAGTGCCAACCGAACTTTTTATGTTTTCTGCATAATTTTCCACCATGTTTTTCAGGTTGGCTACCACTGCGGGCCGGTGCCGGTAGAGCGCTAACATGTAGGCAATATGAGTTGACAGGAAGTCGTAAATTGGGATGGAACGACCCCCACTTTCGTTTATGGCTTCCACTTCCACACCGTTGCCAAAAGCAGATTCGCCATCCACGGCAATTGTGGTCACATTATGGATAACCACTCCCTCGCCAATATTGTAGTTGGCAATGTAGCTTCGCACATTATGAATCAGTGCGTCCTTCCCTACCTCACAATTGTGCAGCCAGGCGTTGTAAATGCCTGTATGAAAAGTGATTCCTCCCACCAGTTTAACTGATTTTTGGAAACTGTTGAGGCGGATGTGCCCGGTGAACTTTGCATTTTCGATGTTATCGGGAGAAAAATCGGGGGAAACCTTAACCAGGTTCCAGTCGGGTGAGGAACACCCCTGGTAAATCAACTGGCCAATTTCATCATTATTTATCGGTCGATAGAAATCTTCTTCATTGAGTCTCATCATGTTCTGGTATGTTTTTGATAAACCAAATATAAAGCAATTAAAATCAACTGTTCATCAAAAAACACAACAAAAACATATAACCAAAGCCATTAAACCTATCACCTAAAACTCATAGTACTGAATTTAATCATTTTAACACTACTTAAAAACAATACATAAAATTGAATAAAAAAATAAAAAACTTGATATATTCCGCCTTTCAAGATCAAAAAAGAGGGTAGTTAAAAAGATTAGTTCCTGCAAAAAACGTCACCCTGAATTTATTTCAGGGTCTGTATTTCAATTCGTTTAGATTCTGAAACCCCGGTTGACCAAGTCGGTCAGGAAGTTCAGAATGACGTTGAAATTAACTTTTCAGCTACCCTCTTTCTCCGCTATAAATCAAACATTAATCTATTCCGCGCATCATTTTTTTCAGCCAGGGCGAAATAGCAAACATCAGCAATGCAGCCGTACCGGAAGTAATTACCAGGAAGAGGAAAATATTCATATTGGGCAGGTAATTTTCCAGAATACTCCTGAGAGCTCCAGCAAGGTAGTTTGCCAATGCGATTGAAGCAAACCACAATCCCATCATCAACGAAGTAATTTTGGGAGGAGAAAGTTTGCTGATCATACTGAGGCCAATTGGGCTAAGACAAAGCTCACCGGTTGTGTGAAGCACATAAACCCCTACCAGCCACATGGGACTAACCAGGTTTTGCGGAGAAGCCAATGAATCGGCAGTAAACATTACCACAAACCCCAGGGATAGCAGGAACAGCCCCAGTCCAAATTTCACGGGTGTTGAAGGATTCCTGCGGCCGAGAGCTACCCACATTATTGAAAAAACGGGCGCCAATGCAACAATGGCAATGGCATTTATCGACTGAAACCATGTGGCGTTAATTTCAAAATCGCCCACCATGCGGTTTGTTAAATCGCGGGCAAAAAGGTTAAATGTGCCACCGGCCTGTTCAAATCCTGACCAGAAGAATACATTAAAGAAGGCAAAAACAAGAATGGCCGCAATACGGCTCCACTCTGTTTTACCGGTTGTATTTTTAAAAATGATGTATGCAATTGCAGCTATTGCCACAAAAATACCTACACGAATAATTATTGTTGTAGTTGTTTCCGGAAGTGTCCACCAGGTTTTCACAAAAAGATAAACAGCAGCTATCATACCGCCTGTCCATACCAATACCTCCAGCCAGTCGCGACCGTTAAGCCGTGCCTTTTTAGCAGTAAATTTTCGTTTCGGCCCAAAACCGAGTGTACCAAGTTTGGATTCCTGTGTCCAGAACCAGAAAGTACCTATAAACATACCCACTGATGCTGAACCAAATCCCCATGACCATCCGATTGACTCACCAAGATAACCGGCCACCAGCGGTGCGAGGAAAGCACCAATATTAATACCCATATAAAAAATGGTAAATGCCGCATCTTTTCGCGGATCGCCGTCGGCATAAAGGCGCCCTACCATGGTGGAAATGTTTGGTTTGAAAAAGCCGTTACCCAATATGAGCAATCCCAGTCCGATGAATAGCCAGTACTGCCGTGCTTCCATCATCGCCTCGGGCGACATGTTCACAATGCTTGTAATCGATTCGGAATAGGCCATGGCCGCCTGCCCCAGGCCCATTACCAGGCCGCCAATCATAATGGCCTTTCGCTGTCCAATCAAGCGATCGGCTACTATTCCCCCAATAATCGGAGTCAGGTAAACAAGTCCTGTAAATATTCCGTAAATTTCAAGTGCATGATTTTCGGCAAACGCAAATCCACCGTTAACAATAGTTGAGGTAAGATACAGCACTAAAAGGGCACGCATGCCATAATAGCTAAATCTTTCCCACATTTCGGTAAAGAAAAGCACCCAAAGTCCGGATGGATGTTTTTGAGATGGTGTATTCATTCTTTCAAATTTTATAATTTAAAAATTTCAATAATTCTCAAAAATAAGGATGAACCCTGTTTGTTGACAACACTTGCTTATAATGAAAGCAAATTATCAGGCCGGAAATTAACCTGAAACACTAAAGGTCATCTGCAAGACAAGGCAAAAATACAGTTTGTCAGAAATATTTAGGTGTTATTTCTCATATTGTGAATAAAAAAAGCGTGTTATTATAAAAATTAAAAGGCAATCGGAAAGAATGAGCCAAACAATAATTCAATGGAAAATGAATTATATTTCGGAAAGGTAATTGGCTAACCGCTCTTCGTGCCTGACTTTCAGTTTTCTGCGAAGTCTCACACGGGCCACTTCAACGCTTTGCGGCGACAGGTTTTTCAGCCCTGCAATTTCTTTGCTTGAAAGCCCAAGCCTCAGGCAGGCACATAGTTTTTTATCGTTGGGGGTGATTCTGGGATGCTTTTGCAACAAACGGTCCATGTACCCCGGATGCAGCTTTTCCAGCTGGCTTTCTACCATTTCCCAGTCAATTGTAGTGATTGCAGCTTTATCTAAAAGCTTTAAAAGTTGCTGAATTCGTTCGTTTACATTTTTGGGGTTATCATTCACCATGTGTTTTAATTGCTGAGTAATCCTTGCAATGAGTTCATTTTTTTGGGAAAGCTGAAGTAGAAAAGTAACCAGGTCGCGCTCTTTCATTTCCAGTTCTGATTTCAGACGCTGCTTGTTCCGGGTTTCAATTTCCCTGCCTTCCGAAAGATTATTGATATGTCCCAGTGCCCGCTTGAGTTTTGTGATATCGTGAACGGAGGCTCGGATACCGAGGTAGCGTCCCTGCCTGGAGTAAACACCGCGAACATTTACTGAACACCAGCGCATTTGCCGCGTGCGTGTGAGTATTCTGAATTCGAGCGAAGGCTTTACGAACACTTGATCGAGGGCGCCGGAAATAAACGTTTCGAATTTTTCACGATCAGGATTAAATACAATCAGTTCAGAAACTGAAGGGGCCAACATGACCTGGTTGGCTGTGTAACCGGTAAGATCGTGGCATGAAGGGGAGCAGTAATTTATCTTCCCGTCGGGATGAAACCACAGCTCCCAGCTAAAGGTAAAATCAGCTATTCGCTGATAAAACAGGCGTTGTTCCTGTTCTTCATGAAGTTGTGTTTTAGTTTCTTCAAGTTCAAACCTTAAATCCGAAAGTTTCAGTTCCAATTCCATTACACGGTTTGATCCCTGTTCTTTTTGTCTGCCACTCATCTTAAAAATGTGATTTTTTTGAAATGAATTCTATTCGGTACAAGACAATAAAATTAGTCAATCGAATCAAGATTCACAAAAAGCGAACAACAAAAACAAATTAACATAATAATACAGATAAGGGCAAGGAAAACCCCGGAGCCTCTGCCCCGGGGAAAAAAACCAAAAATCAACTAACCTTTAAACCGCCTGGCGGCTTCATCCCAGTTGATGAGTTCCCAGAAAGCATTTACATAATCCGGACGTTTGTTTTGGTATTTCAGGTAGTACGCATGTTCCCACACGTCAATTCCCAGAACGGGTGTTCCCTGAACATCCGCAACATCCATCAACGGATTATCCTGATTGGGCGTGGACGAAACCGCCAGCTTATTGTTTTGAAGAACCAACCAGGCCCAACCCGATCCAAACCGCGTTAATGCAGCCTGGACAAAAGCTTCCCGGAATTTTTCCAATGATCCAAATGATTCGTTAATAGCATCAAGCAGTTCGCCCGAAGGTGACTTTGCACCACCCGGTGCTATTACCTGCCAGTATAAATTGTGATTGTAAAATCCGCCTCCGTTATTTCTTACTGCTGTTGAATGGGCTGAAACGTTTTTCAGAATTTCTTCAATGCTTTTTCCTTCCAGTTCTGTTCCTTCAACTGCATTGTTTAATTTTGTTGTGTATCCTCCATGATGTTTTGAGTGGTGTATTTCCATTGTTCGTGCATCAATGTGAGGTTCAAGTGCGTTGTAATCGTATCCTAATTTTGGTAATTCAAATGCCATATCTTTTTAACTTTTTATTAATTAAATACTTCTTAGTCTTTATTTGCAAATATAAGTAACGGTTAACCGCCTTCCAAATATTTTAGGATAAAAACACATTGAAATCCTTTATTGTTCATCAGGTGGTACAATATTTTGAATTCTTTTACCTTTGCATTTTTTCAACCAGTGCTTATGAACCGCGAAATACTTCGTTTAGCTATTCCGAATATTGTAAGCAACATCACGGTGCCTTTGCTGGGATTAATCGATCTCGCACTGATGGGGCATTTAAAATCGGAAGTTTACATTGGTGCCATTGCCCTGGGCGGGGTTATTTTCAATTTTATTTACTGGGGTTTTGGTTTTCTGCGCATGAGTACTTCGGGGTTTGCGGCACAGGCTTATGGTAAAACGGATACCACTGAAACGATTACTGTGCTGGCCCGCGCGCTGGCTGTTGCGCTGTTTGCAGGTGTAATTATTCTTGCACTCCAGATCCCCATTGCGTGGGCCGGTTTTGAAGTGATTGGCGGCAGCGATGAAGTAAAAACACTTGCCCGCGAATATTTTCTGATAAGGATTTGGGCAGCCCCGGCAGCTTTGAGCTTATTTGTTTTCAGCGGCTGGTTTCTGGGTATGCAAAATGCCCGCTACCCCATGATTATTGCTATTGCGGCAAATGTCATCAATATTTTACTGAGCGTGCTTTTTGTGTTTGGGATGAACATGAAATCAGACGGAGTTGCACTGGGAACTGCATTGTCGCAATATGCCGGACTGATACTGGCAATTGTACTATTCTTAAAAAAATACCGTCAACTGCTTGTGCACGTTCACCCACATCTGATTTTCAACCTGAAACGGTTAACAGAATTCTTCCGGGTAAATACTGATATTTTTATCCGCAGCTTTTGCATCATACTTGTTTTCACATTTTTCACTTCAGAATCGGCCAGTACCAACGACACCATTCTTGCTGTAAATTCACTGCTGATTCAGTTGCTGCTCTTCTTCTCATTTTTTATTGATGGATTTGCTTTCGCAGGCGAAGCCATGGTTGGGAAATATGTAGGCGCCCGGCAAATCAATCAGCTAAAAAAAGTGGTTAAACTGCTTTTTATCTGGGGGACCGGCCTTGCGGCAGCATTCACATTGGTATATTTTTCAGGGATGAATATTATTTTGAAATTGCTGACCTCGCAAAAAGAGGTGATACAAAGTGCCCAGCCATTTTTGGTGTGGATTATTTTAATTCCCCTGGCCAGTTTCAGTTCTTATATCTGGGATGGAATTTATATAGGAGCAACAGCTTCAAAGGCCATGCGAAACTCACTGCTGATTTCTGCGTTTCTGGTGTTTGCTCCTGTTTATTATCTGCTCCACCCCGTTTGGGGAAATCATGCGCTTTGGCTGGCCATGTTTCTTTTCATGTTTGGGAGAGGACTTTTTCAAACGATTTTCTACAAAAAAGCGATTTTACAGACGTAGCATTTTGATACACTTGTGCAAAAATGTAAATGATTTTACTCATTCCATTTTTTCAAGAATATATTTTTCAGCAAGGTACCCGGTAATTCGGTTCCCTTCCAAATCGAGCTGAAACAGCCTGTTTTCACCCACCTGATATTGCGACGCCCTGTTTTCTAAACCTTCAAGGGTTATTATCCGGCCATCTTCACTCCAGCTGAAATTGCCTGACTCCCGGAAAAGAGAATCACTTTTCCCCAGATATGTTACAGCAATCTCATACTCATTATTTTTTTTCAGTGTAATAATGGTTTCAATGCCCTCACAATCGGCACAGGGAACTACCCCTTTATATGTTCCATGATAATCGAGCGCATTTTGTGAAGTGTGCTTGTCAGGCGGCATTGAAGAAACCTCCGGGTTTCCTTTCGATTTTTCCTTTCCTGACTGTGGGGTATTGCATCCCGTAAAAAATAAAATTGCAAAGCTGAGAGTCAAAAAAACTGTCCGTTTCATTCCTCCTGATAAAAGACAAAAAGTATCCATTGCCAGTTTCTGACAATGGATACCTATACATTATTACTCATCCGGTATGGATTGGAACCCACACCGGAAAAATTAATTCTCACATCATTCTTAAGCAGCTACTGCATTTCCGATAAGGAATGTTGCAGCCAGTGCAATAATGGCGTAAAGCTCAGGGAATACAGCAAGTATCAATGTTTTACCTGCCACGTCATGTCCTGATCCAACTGCCGCAATACCGTTGGCACATACTTGTCCCTGACGAATTGACGAAAGCAGACCTACCAGGCCAAGGGCAAATCCTGCTCCAAAAACAGAAGCAGCAACTAACCAATCAATTCCTGTTTGCAACAAGCCAAAGCTGTCGAGCAGGAAGTAGCCTGCAAAACCATACAGCCCCTGGCTTCCCGGTAGCGCTGTAAGCAAAATGTAGCTACCAAATGCTTCGTTATTTTTTTTCATTGCCCCCACCGACGCGTTACCCGCAATCGAGGTACCAAATGCACTGCCAACCCCTGAAAGGCCGACCATTAATCCAATTCCAATGTAAGCTAAAACAATAGGTTCCATTCTCGATTTATTTTAAATGTTATTACTGATTTTATAATTCTGATGTTTTTGATGCCGGTTCTGCAAAAGGTTTATAAGGTTTCCCGCCTCCTGTAAACCCGGCATTTTTATAAAACTCTACAAAAGTTAAACGTATAGGATGCACAAAAGCTCCCAACCCGGCCATAAATATGGTAATGCTATGTCCAATCACTAAAATAATAATCATAACCAGGGGCCCGAGTATCACATTATCGGGTTTCATTGTGATGGCCATACTGTTGAATACCAATCCAAGGATGGCACTTGACACCCCCAGTGCAAACAACCGGATATATGAGAGAATATCTCCCAGCAGGCTTGTGCCCATGCTGTAAACATCCCACAAACCAGCGCCAAAATTAATGAATATATTTCGCTTCGGGTTGTTCAGCAGTAAAATGAACACTCCACCCAGTCCCAGCACAATATTTTGCGCCAGGCTGGCCCCTTTAGGTGAAATAACCTCCGCGGATTTCAATCCGAAAACAGTGCCCAACCCAATAATAACTATTAGCCAGCCAATGGTAGAAAGTGCGTAAGAAAAGCCCTGAACCCGCGAAATGTTTATGACTTTCAACACCATTCCAAACACAATTTGAACTCCACCAAGGATAAGTGCCAGGTTAAACAGTTGATTGGTATCAATCATATATGCCTTAAAACGCTCCAGCCAGGGGATATCTGCATTAATCAGATCGATACCAAAGAAGGTTCCGGTAAGCATTCCGAAAATAACCGTACCCAAACCCAGCCATTGAGCCAGGTTCAAAACGGAACGTAAATCAGGTTTTTTCCGTTTAAAGACCTCGGCCACAGCAATAATGAACAAGCCGTAACCGGCATCTCCCAGCGAAAACCCAAAGAACATCATGTAAAAAGGCGCAAAAAATGGCACCAGGTCAAGTTCCTTATGATTGGGAAGCTCATACAAATTTCCGATAATCTCGTACAATCGGGCAAACCGGTTGTTTTTCAAAAGCACTGGTACCTTTTCGTCGCCTTCCGGTTCTTCAACAGTATAAAGTATCTGATTTTCTTCCAAATAATTATCCAGCTCGGCCTTTTTTATTTCGGGAACCCAGCCTTCCAGCATTTTTACTTTACCCTCCACCTCTTCGGACGTTTGCAGCAAGGCATTTTGTTCCGAAAGTTGTTGCTGAATTTCATTGTAATATTCTTCAAGCAGAGGAATACAGTGAAAGGCTATCCGGTGGAGTTCGTGCCGCAATTTATCAGCTTCGGCTTTCAGTTTTTTAATTTCAGTATCCAACTGGCTTAAAGAGCGGTTGGGCAATATCAGTTCATCGGCACCCGCAATTTCTTCGAACCCATTTTCCTCACTTTCATTGCCGGTTTTATCAAGCTTGACGAAATAACGCTGCCCGTCCAAATCTTTAATCACCCTGATATAAAATTCCTCCTCCCACGCGGGTTCATATTTCCGGATTGGGCAAGACATAAACCTGATATTAATGCCTTTATCCTGCAGTTTTTCCACCATCTCCCAGTCAAAATCGCCCCACGGAACCAATTGCTTGCGTTCCTTTTCGAGCTGTTGTGTCTGGTGATGATTATGTTCGCCTTCTTTCTCAATTTCTTTGAGACGGTTAAAAACCTCTTCGCCCGTTTTAAATTCAGGTTTTTTTCCGGTTGCCTCGGGTTCAATCATCTCCAGCTTTTTAATCGCTTTTGAAACCTCGGTAAGGTGCCTGAAAAGATCCTGCATTTCGGGAGTAGGTTCTTTTATTTTATCGTTTATATGTACCACTCCTAATTTCCGGATATCCTTCAGGAAATCCTGATAACCGGAGTGAAACACCAGGAACGAGTATTTATACATTGGTACAATCATACTTCAACCTCCTCCTGTCTTTGTTTTTCCTGTCTGTCTTTAACAATTTTCTGCGCCGCTTTCGACAAGTTTTCCTGATCTTCGAGGAACCGCTTGATTTTACGTATAGCATCCTGAAAGCCCGGAATCTGAACCTTTTCGTACAGGTTTACTTTCTGCGTTGTTTTTTTGCGGGCAAAATCCAGCAGATCCATTTTACGCAGAAATACTTCCCGCTGGATGGCTACTTCTGCAATTTTTTTAATGATGGCCACTCCGTCGGGAAACCAAACCGGCTGGTTAAACAAATTTTCATTGTTTATTTCAAATTGAATTTCACCCAGCACCGGCGTAAATACACCTGCGATTTTTTTCGAACTGAGCTCCACATCGCTAATGCTTAACAGGCTTTGATCGAACTCGCCCCATAAACGGGCCATATTTTCAAACGACTTAATTTGCTCGTTGTACTCTTTTTCGAGCGATGCAGCTTTATCTTTCGCTTTTTTCACTTCCACACGCAGTGCCGACTCCTTGTTCTTCAAGGTTGGCAAAGCCCGTTCGCGAACCTTCAACTGCTTGTCGAGTGCCTGTAATGCTGTTTTGTTATATTGAAATTTTATGGCCACGTATTCAGTTTATTATATTCTTTCAACTCAAATTTCCATTTACTAACCAACTTGCAAATTTGGCTTTAAATCAGCTCTTCGATTCTTTCCAGTATTTCTCAACCAGATCCTCTTTAATGGCCACCTCAGCTTTCTTGAAGTGTTTTGCAAACAATTCCCATCCAATGTCAAGCATTTTGTCTGTTCCCACGTTTACATCAATGGCCAGCAGACGATTGGAATACTCTTTTGCAAAATCCAGGGTGCGCTCATCGTAATCGGTCAGGTCGAAACCATTTTCCAGCTTGGTGCGTGCATTGGCCGCATCGGCATATAACCGGATAGCAGAGTTCATCACCTGCGGGTGGTCCTCGCGGGTTTGCTTACCAATTACAAGCTGTTTCAGGCGTGAAAGCGAACGGAACGGATCCACAATTACTTTTCCGATATCGGAATCGCGGCGAAGGAATAGCTGCCCTTCTGTAATGTAACCTGTGTTATCTGGAATCGCGTGCGTAATGTCTCCACCCGACAATGTGGTTACCGCCACAATGGTAATTGAACCGCCTTCGGGAAACTGTACAGCTTTCTCATATATCCTTGCCAGGTCGGAATAGAGTGATCCTGGCATACTGTCTTTTGAAGGAATCTGATCCATGCGGTTCGACACGATACTCAGCGCATCGGCAAAAAGTGTCATATCGGTAAGCAGTACCAGCACACTCTCGTTTTTGTCCACTGCAAAATACTCGGCGGCAGTCAGTGCCATATCCGGAACCAGTAACCGTTCAACCGGCGGGTTTTCTGTGGTATTTACAAAACTTACAATTCTGTCGAGCGCCCCGGCATTATCGAAAACGTTTTTAAAGTACAGGTAATCGTCGTTGGTCAGCCCCATTCCGCCAAGGATAATTTTATCGGCTTTGGCACGGAGGGCTACCATGGCCATCACCTGGTTGTAGGGCTGGTCGGGGTCGGCAAAAAACGGAATTTTCTGCCCCGACACCAGTGTATTGTTCAGGTCGATACCTGCAATACCGGTGGCAATAAGGTTGGAAGGCTGGTCGCGGCGTACCGGGTTTACCGAGGGGCTCCCAATATCGCGCACTTCTCCCTGAATTTCAGGGCCGCCGTCGATGGGATCGCCAAATGCGTTAAAGAAACGCCCGGCAAGCTCGTCGCTGACCTTCAGCTGTGGCGGCCTTCCCAGGAAGCTCACTTCGGCGTTGGTAGGAATACCTTCTGTTCCCTCAAAAATCTGGAGTGTAATTTCATCTCCCGTAATTTTTACTACCTGGGCCAGTTTGCCGTTAACACTGGCTATCTCGTCGTAACCCACGCCATCGGCTTTAAGGGTAACGGTAGCCTTGGTAATGTTTGTTAATTTGGTATATACTTTCTGAAATGCCTGGCTTTCCATTATATTTCTTTTTCAGTGTTATATTCTTTTCAATATTAATTTGCCTGTTTTTTTAACAATTCTTCCAGCGCTTTTTCATGCTGCTTAAATTTATCCGACTCATACTCGGAGTAGTTCATCTGCTTGAACTCGTTAATTACCTCCTTGAAAAAGCCACCTACTTCTTCAAAATGGTTAAATGAATAATCCCGGCTAATCACCTCCAGCACTTTAGTCAACATGTATTTCTGCCGGTTCATTGGTGTTGAAGCGTCGATTTTATCGAAAGCATCCTGCTGAAGGATTACAAAGTCGATTAACTCCGATTTCCAGAATGTTTCGTGGAAGCTGATGGGCACGCCGTCATCACCAAGAATGTTGATCTGCTCCATGCTTTCTTTTCCACGCAACAATGCATCTTTTGCTTTATTTACCTGTTCAAGCCACTCTTCGCTGACATTTTCTTCAAGGTTTTTTTGCACTTCCGGGTATTCGAGGTATTTCGAATAACTGTCGATAGGGTCGATTGCCGGATAGCGTTTACTGTCGGCACGTGCCTGGCTCAGTCCGTAAAAACAGCGGGCTGCTTTCCGGGTACTTTCGGTTACCGGTTCTTTCAGGTTACCACCTGCCGGCGATACCGTTCCGATAAAGGTAATTGAGCCCGTTTTTTCATTGTTCAGGTAAACGAATCCTGCGCGCGAATAGAAGTTGGAAATAACAGCCGACAAGTCCATCGGGAATGCATCGGGGCCGGGAAGTTCTTCAAGGCGGTTTGACATTTCTCGCAGTGCCTGTGCCCAACGCGAAGTGGAGTCGGCCATCAGCAGCACTTTCAATCCCATGGCCCGGTAATATTCACCAATCGTCATGGCAGTATAAACCGAAGCTTCGCGGGCTGCCACCGGCATGTTCGATGTATTGGCAATAATAATGGTACGTTCAATCAGTTTTTTTCCGGTGCGCGGGTCTTCCAGTTCGGGGAACTCAGTAAAAATTTCCACTACCTCGTTGGCACGTTCGCCACAGGCTGCAATAATTACAATGTCGGCTTCGGCCTGTTTTGAAATGGCGTGCTGCAACACGGTTTTTCCGGTACCAAACGGACCGGGGATAAAGCCGGTACCTCCTTCAGTAATCGGGTTGAGCGTGTCCATACAACGCACACCGGTTTCAAGCAATTTAAACGGGCGCGGCTTTTCTTTGAAATCTCTGATAGCTACCTTCACCGGCCATTTTTGAACCATGGTAAGTTCAGTTTCGGTTCCATCGCCATTTTCAACTACCGCAATTTTATGGTCAACGGTATATTCGCCTTCGCCAACAATTTCTTTTATTTTATACGTTCCCTCCATTTTAAAAGGAACCATAATTTTATGAGGTTGATCATTTTCGTTCACCTCGCCCAGCCAATCGCCGGCCTGCACTTCGTCGCCTTTTTTGGCAATGGGTTTAAATTCCCACTTCTTTTCCCGGTTAAGCGGATCGGTGTATTCGCCTCGTTTCAGGAAAATACCTTCCATTTTATCGAGGTCGTTTTGCAGTCCGTCGTAATTGCGGGAGAGAATGCCCGGGCCGAGTGTTACTTCGAGCATGTGCCCCTTGAACTCAACGTTTGATCCGGGTTTTAGTCCGCGGGTACTTTCAAACACCTGCACGTAGGCATTTTTCCCCACAACTTTAATTACCTCAGCCATCAGATTCTCTTCGCCGAGCGAAATGTAACATATTTCATTCTGGGCAACGGGCCCGTTAACTTCTACCATAACCAGGTTGGACACAATTCCAACCACTGTACCTGTTGTTTTATTATCTTTTTCCATAGGTTATTGCGAATTCTTCAGGAAATTCAAAATTGGATTGTAATTCTTCAAGTAATTGATTAAATATCTGTTGTCCTTTTTCTTTATCGAGTTCGAACCAACGTTCAACAATAAAAATTTTCTGCACAAAGGCCAGTACTTTTTCAATTGTGAAATAGTTGAAAAAGGTTATTTCATCGAGAAATTTCCAAAGGTGATTATCTATTTTCAATTCCCGGTCGAGGATATTTTCTGTTTCGAAAATCTGAATGAGGTTTTCTATGTCGTCTATCTCGGTTGATAACCCGAAATCGCGTGAACGGCTTTTCTTCAAAGCGTGGGTCACCTCATCGTCACCAATTATGGCTTCCTCATATGGGATTTCGTGTTTACGACCGTTTAATGCCATCATAATGTTGGACATGTTCTGTTTATAGTCGGCAAACTTTCGCAGAAAATCATTTCCCGATGCCCGGAGCCATTTGAACCAGCCTTCGGTAAGAAACCGGATGGCCTCAGTTTTGGGGAAGTCTTCTTCGTCGTCGTGATAAATTTCAATAAATTCAACAAAGTAGGGCGGAAAGTCCGATGTATCCAGCAACTCGTATTGCTTTTTATCGGCCATTTGTTCGAGCAACTCGCGGGAATAATTTCCCCGGTCGTCCCATTCAAATTCCGTTTCAAATAGCAGGTTCAGCAAATTTTCGTGATCCCAGGGCAGGTAAAACAACTCCACGAGCCTGTAATCATCAGGGTGAAGCTCTTCCTGCAAGTAATCGCGCAATTCGGCTGATGAGTAATGGAGTTTTTTATCATCAGGAATAACGTCGGGTAATCCGGCTACAAGACAATAGTAATTTCGTTGAATCATTTTTCCTCCTCAAAAAGAAGTTGACTGGTTTTCGGCCTCAGGTAACTTTTCAGAAAATTGGTGAAATCTTCATCGGTGAAGCTGATAACATAGCTTCCGTCCGATGGTCCGATTTTAAACCCCGACTTCAGGTTTTTAGCAAAAGAAACTTCCAGCCCGTTATTGAGCTCATCTGCCAGGTTGTTTTTAAAGAATTTTTCGAGCTCTTCCCTCTCCGATTCAGGGAGAATAACTGTTAAATCAAAATCTTCTTTTTTCATCCATCCCTTCACCACATCCGAAATCAGTTTTTTAAGATAATCGGTATTACTGAATAACTCTTTTACCGAAGGCTGAATTACCTGCATGGTAATAAGCGAAGTTATTTCCTGCTTCATTGCCGAAACAGCCTGGTTCAGTGTCATTTTAATTTCTGAATCCACCTGCTTTTTAAGCTCTTCCGATTTATCGCTGGCATCTTCCACAATTTTGTCGGCTTTTTTCTGCGCATCCTTTTCAATCTGGTCAGCCTTTTCTTTGGCTTCTTTCAGAATGGCATCCGCTTCCTCCCTTGCTTTTTCAACGCCTTCGTTGTAGATGGTTTCAGTTAATTGTTGAATTTTAGAATCCATATATTCCTGATATTTAAAAATTTCGTTTCTGGTTTCTGATTTCCGGAATTATTCGAAACCCGGAGTCGTAAATGTACTAACAAGATTTTAATAAGAAAGAAGGAAAATCAGCAATTTTTGGGGTTTTATGTCGCACAATATGTTTTTGAAAACTATTGATATTTATCAAACAAACGTTTAATGAAAAACAATACCAAGGTAAATAACTGCTAATAATTTATGGGAATCAGAAGGTTAAAAAGATTATAAGATCTGCCATTAAACAATAAATGCTTAAATCTTCGGCCAACAAAAGAGTTTTGCCTCTTTTAACATTTGGTTAACGTTGATTGACATATGGTAATAACCCAATGAATTTTTTACTGGCTCTTTTTTAAATTCACCTAATAATCACACTGATTAATAAACTTTTACAAACAACCAATCAAAAATTTAGATTTTGTTATTTATAAAAATATGAGATTTGTCAGAAAAACAGAGATATGTAGATAATCAAAAAATATTATTCCTCTCTTAACTCATTTACCAGCGTTTTTTTGCGGAGCGAGAACCAGCTCAGCGCGGCAATCCAAATAATTCCGTTAATAAGAATAAGTGCCACAACCAACGCTACGGTACTCAGCGACGCATCGGAGTTGGCCGAAAGAAAAGCTGGCAATGTAGCTGCCACCGCGGTTACAAAACCTATTAATACGCCGGCGGTCAAAAGGAGTAAATACTCATTCACCAGCAAGCGGAACAGTTGCCTTGTGTGAAAACCGATGGCCTGCATGAGCCCGATTTCGCGGCGGCGCTCCAAAATGGTTCGTGCCAGAATGACTGCCAGCCCCATTGTTCCGAGAATCATTCCCAACGTTCCCAACGCCAGGAAGATGCTTAAGTAGGTATTGGTTACCGAATAAAATTCCACCAGCCGCCGGGCTGTTGATTCCATCCGCCAGCCATAATCGCGGTAAACCGATTGCAACTCTTCGGCAATTTGTTCCTGACTTCCGGGGTCACCATCAATCAGGAAAATATAAGAGCCGCTGTTGCTGGGGTAGTTTTCAAGGAAGTGCTCGTTGGAAATAATAACATACCCCTGAAACACCGAGGGCGTTGTTCCGGCAATCAATTTAAGACGTAGGGTGTCTCCCTTTTCATTTTGATACAGCAACTCGTCGCCCACTTTTTTGCCCAGTCCCCACTGAATTACGGTTTGGTCGGCAATGGCCGGAATGGAACCATCATCCAATGTCTGGTTCAGCGCTGCCCACGGATCATTTTCATCGAACCCCTTCATGTGGGTGGCAAATGAAAACCGCCCGCTTAAATCATCGGGATTAACTCCCAGAATTGCAGGTTGCGAAATCCGGTTCAGGTTGAGGCAACTGGCATCGTCGCCTTCCACCTGGCGGAATTGCACTGCGGCAAAATCTTCGTAAATGCCTTCTTCTGCCCTTCTTTCCTCATCGTTTAAATCATAAAGTACCGGCATTGTGGTTTCTGCAAAATAAATAAAGCCTCCGGTGCCGCTTGATTTATCCTGAGCATTGGCAAACAAATCGAGTTTATACGAGCCAGTGGAAACCACCAGAAATGTTCCCAGTGCAAACAAAATAACTATGGTTAACGACCGTCCTTTATTCCGGGTCAGATTTAAACGGGACACGTTCTTCAAACTGAGTGCGTGGGTTTTACGGGCTTCCAAACGGAAAAGCATTTTTCTGAAAACCAACAGCAGGCCAACAAGCAGCAAACCGCCCGATAAAAAGAACAGAATAGTATTTAAGTTTCCGGATTGAAATAACTGCCAAAGAAAAATGACCACCGGAATAATTAACGAAATGTACATCAACGCATCGAGCGCCAGACACACGCTTTTTTTGAGGTTCTGGCCGGTGCGTTTCTGCAATTCGGCAGTTTGCCGGTTTTGATAACGCATGAGTGAAATAAAAATAGCAACAAGCGAAACGATTACGCTAATTACCAACCCCAGAACCAGTGTTGCGGGATAAATTTTAATGAGCAGCACATTGGTTC
>JBNJGR010000031.1:0-19100 GCA_051747885.1 Bacteroidota bacterium
ATGGGCCGGGTCCTGGGGAGGCGGACTCCTGAACAATCTTGAGCTTTTTGGTCTCGACGGAGTAAGAAGCGTTTTTGTTTTGTACGGAATTATTTTTGCAGTCATGGTTTTAATTGGCAGTCTTGTTATGAAAGACCCGCCGGAAGGCTGGCTCCCAAAAGGATACACTCCACCTGAGGCCAATTCCGGCAAGGCAACAGGAGAAGTTAATTTTGATACCGGAGAGATGCTCAGAACCCCTCAGTTCTATATGCTGTTTTTAACTTTTGTATTCTCTGCACTTGCGGGGTTAATGGTTATCTATTGCATAAAACTTTTCGGAATCGATGCATTAACTTTTAAAGAACTCGGATCCCTTAACCCTTCAAATTCTGAATTCAGCAAAACGATAAACTGGGCGAGTTCTGTTGCCGGAACAGCAATGGCCGTTTACGCCATTCTCAATGGCCTGGGCCGCATCATCTGGGGAATTGTATCCGATAAAATCGGACGTAAACTATCCATTTTCCTGATGTGTCTTTTGCAGGGCATTGTAATGCTGTTGTTGTACAAGCTGGGTTCAACTACTTCAACTTTCATTATTGCCGCAGCCATTATCGGCTTTAACTTTGGCGGAAATTTCGCACTCTTTCCGGCTGCAACTGCCGATTTTTTCGGAAACAAAACGGTAGGCAAAAACTATGGTTTTGTGTTTTTTGCTTATGGAATTGCCGGTATTGCCGGGCCGCAAATTGCCGGATTATTTAAAGACACTGCCCAGGGGGCCGATACACCGGCAGCATGGCTTACTCCTTTTATCATTGCAGGTGTTGCCTGCATTGTAGGAGCAGTTATCATCCTCCTTGCAAAACCACCAAAACGTAAAGCAAATTAAAATTATCAATGCTGATTATTCATAAAAAACGTCCTACCTGAAGGGCGTTTTTTTGTATTCAGTAAACAAAAAATGTTGTCAAACAGGTGGCTGCAAAATTGTTTTTAAACATATAACCAGAAATAATTCAACTTTACAACCATTTAATTTACTGATTTTGAGTAAATTTAATCCATCCACTGCTTTGAAGCTGTAAAAGGCAAAAATTTCGGATCATGATTTTTTTTCATGATTTTTATGAGAAATTTCTGCCAACTTTAAAGGCAGATAGCAAATATTCAACAAAATAAAAAACATATACCAATGGCCATCAAGAAGTTAGACAGCATTTTTAAACCAAAACGGATTGCACTAATCGGAGTTTCCAATAATCCTGACAGCGTAGGTGGAATTACCCTGCGTAATTTAGTTGGGGGAGGATACAACGGAGTAGTTTACCCTGTAAACCCAAAACGCGAAGCCGTTTTTGGTATTCCCTGCTACCCCGATGTAAAAAGTTTGCCCAAGGTTCCTGACCTGGCAGTAATTATGACAGCAGCCAAACTGGTTCCAACTCTGGTCCGGCAATGCGGCGAGGCCGGGATTAACGGAATCATCATCATGTCGGCAGGTTTTAAAGAGGCCGGCGAAGATGGTAAAAAACTCGAGGCACAAGTAAAAGAAGAAAAATCGAAGTTTCACGATATGCGGATTATCGGTCCCAACTGTCTGGGAATTTTGGTGCCGGGGTTAAGCATGAATGTGAGTTTTGCAAACGGAATGCCCGAAAAAGGTCATGTAGCCTTTATTTCACAATCGGGTGCACTTTGTACTTCGGTGCTCGACTGGGCTTATGAATCACACATCGGGTTCTCCTATTTTGTTTCAATAGGAAACTCCATGGATGTAAACTTTGGCGATTTAATCGACTATTTTGGCCAGGATCCCAACACAAAATCCATTGTACTTTATGTTGAATCCTTATCGCGGGCCCGCACCTTCATGTCGGCAGCACGTGCATTCTCCCGCGAAAAACCAATTATCGTATATAAATCAGGCCGTTTCCCCGAATCAGCAGCCGCGGCAGCATCCCATACGGGTGCACTGGCATCGGAAGATTCAATCTACGACGCTGTTTTCCGCAGGGCAGGTCTGGCCAGGGTTTACGATTTTGGCAACATTTTCGACTTTACCGACCTTGTTGGCCGCAGGCGCGTTCCCAAAGGAAACAGGCTGGCTATTGTTACAAACGCCGGTGGTCCGGGCGTTATGGCCACCGACTCCCTCATTTCGTGGGGTGGGAAATTGGTAAAACTTTCTGATTCCACCATGCAGAAACTTAACGATTATCTCCCGCCATTCTGGTCGCACGGAAACCCGGTAGATGTATTGGGAGACGCAACACCTGAACGCTTTGCCGAAGCAACCAAAATTGTGTTGGAAGACGAAAAAGTTGATGCCGTTCTCGTTTTGCTCACCCCACAGGCAATGACCGCCCCCACTGAAACAGCTGAAGCGATTGCCGAAATGGCAAAGAAAACCTCCAAAACAATTATGACTGGCTGGCTAGGTGGCGCCAGCATGCGCGACGGTATTCAGGTATTCAACAAAGCCGGCCTCTCAAGTTACTCAACACCCGAGCAGGCAATCCGGGCATTTATGACACTCTCACATTATGCCGAAAACCAGGAAATGCTTTATGAAACACCCAAAGAAGTGCCGTTATCATTCGAATACGACAGAAATCTACTGCGTGAAAAATACCTTAAAGAGATTTTTCCAAAAGCAAAAATTCTGAACGAAGACGACTCGAAAATGTTGATTAACGATTACGGCATCGATACAACTCACCCCACTCCAGCTACTACAGAAGACGAAGCCGTTAAAATTTCTGAAAAGAAAGGTTACCCGGTAGTAATGAAAATTTACTCGCCTGATATTACACATAAATCGGATGTTGGCGGTGTTGCACTGAACATAAAAGATGAAGAAATGGTGAGGGCCACTTTCAGGAATATGGTAAAAACAGCGGCTGAAAAACGACCTGATGCAAAAATTGACGGGGTTACCATACAAAGAATGGTTGATAACAAAGATGCCGAAGAGATAATCCTCGGAATTAAAAAAGACCCGGAATTCGGAACAGTCATGCTGGTTGGAATGGGAGGCACCTCCGCCGAATTGTTTAAAGACAAACGTCTGGAATTTCCTCCACTGAATGAGCAGCTTGCAAGGCAAATGCTTCAGTCGCTGAAAATTTACCCGTTACTGGAAGGTTACCGCGGGGCTCCGGCAAAAAACATCGACAAACTGGTGGAAGTGCTAATCCGTATGTCGTACCTGGCAGCCGATTACCCTGAAATTAAAGAATTGGATATTAATCCGCTGATTGTTACACCTAAAGATGTAATCGCCCTTGATGCCCGCATTGTGGTTGACGAAGAGGTGCTGGCCACCCCGGTGAAAGAATACTCGCACCTTATTTTACGTCCGTATCCGGAAAGCCTGATTACAACTAAAGAATTAAAAGATGGCTCGCCGGTAACGTTAAGACCTATTAAACCAGAAGACGAACCCATGTGGCTGGACCTGCTCGCCAGTTGTTCAAAAGAATCAATTTACCACAGATTTAGGTACGACTTCTACTTCGATTCGCACGAAGTGGCCACACAGTTCTGTTTTATTGATTACGACCGTGAAATTGCCATTGTTGCTGAAGTTGAACAGGAAGGCAAAAAACGCATCGTTGGTGTGGGACGACTAATTGCCGATCCCGATGTGGAGGTGATGGAATATGCCATATTAATTACTGATGCCTGGCAGAAAAAAGAACTGGGTTACATACTTACTGAATATTGTATGAAAGTTGCGAAAATCAGAGGTGTAACAAAACTTATTGCAGAAACAACCCGCGACAATAAGCCGATGATTTCTGTCTTCAGAAAACTTAACTTTAAAATCAGATTTAATGAAGACGGTACTGTTACGGTAAAAAAAGAGTTAAATGGTGAATCGGAATAGGTTCAAAAAACATACTCATCAACTCGGGGGTGTCTAAAAAGTTAAACTCAAACAATTTTGTCATGTTGAGCATAGTCTTCAAAAGGAATCGCTTCGCGAGAAACATCTGATTTTAACTGTACAGATTCTTCAACTTCGTTCAGAATGACAGCAATGAGGACTTTTTCAGACAGCCTCGTGTTTTTTGAAAAATTTTAATGGATATTGAAAAAATAGAAAAGGCAGTAAAACTAATCCGTAATTCAAAATACATGGTTGCCTTTACCGGGGCGGGGGTTTCAGTCGAGAGCGGAATTCCCCCCTTCAGGGGTACCGGCGGGTTATGGAATTCTACACACCCAATTTTTCTTGAAATTGAATATTTTCACAAAAAACCACTTCAGGCCTGGAAAAAAATCAAAGAAATATTTTACGATAAGCTTGGCGATGCGGAACCCAACGCGGCACATGATGTGCTGGCCAAAATGGAAAAACGTAGTTTCCTTGAATCGATTATAACGCAAAACATCGACCACCTGCACCAAAAAGCCGGGAATAAATATGTTTATGAACTACACGGAACTTATCGCCGGCTGGTTTGCAACGAATGCAATACAGAATACGACATGAGTTTTGCCGATTTGAATTTCCTGCCCCCCACCTGTTACATTTGCAAAGGAATTTTAAAACCCGATATGGTTTTTTTCAACGAAGAAATCCCGGCTTTTGCAAAAAAACGTTCGTTCGAAGAAGCCGAAAAAACAGATCTGCTGCTCATTATTGGCACCCACGCCGAAGTGCTGCCGGCCGCACGAATACCGGAAATTGCCAAAAAAAACGGGGCAAAAATTATCGAAATAAACATCAAGCCATCCCCTTTTTCACACTCCATAACTGATATTTTCATACAGGCACGGGCAACCGAAGCCATGGAAAAAATCGGGGAACTGCTCTATTTATAACTGCACAAAAAAACCGGCTGAACAAGTCAACCGGTTTCAATTGAAAATCATTTATCCTCTCTTCTACATCATCTCTTTCATTGCTTTGTAGGCCTTGTCGCCATAAACAATTGAAGGCCCGCCGCCCATAACTACAGAAACACCAATAGTTTCAACAATCTCTTCCTGAGTTGCGCCGGTTTCAAGAGCAGCTTTCACATGACACGCAATACATCCTTCACAACGAATACTAATAGCAATACCAAGTGCAATAAGTTCTTTTTGTTTGGCTGTCAAAGCTTTATCTTCTCCTGTTGCATGGTGCATGGCGCCAAAACCTTCAGCTATTTTCGGATTCTCTTTCGAAAGTGTTCCTATAAAATCATAAACTGCTTTTGCTTGTTCTGAATATGTACTCATAATTTTTTCATTTTAAATTTAAACTAATGGTCAAAATTAAATAATGCAACACACTAATTAACTGACAATAATCACAAATAAACATGCTAAAAAACAGAACAAAAAAACACAATTAAAACCAACGTAAATTCCAATTGACTATCATTAAAACATTTATATTTTTGAAAAGATAAAATTGAAAACCATGGAAAAATTTCTGACTGAAAACTGGAACCTTAAAGAACCAAAAATAAAACAGATTGAAGGTTACAGTAATTCCAACTTTAAAATAGAAGACAGCGGGAAAAAATACATTCTGAAAGTGTATCCAAATGAAAAGCATTTGGCCGATTGGGCGGAAACTGAAAACAGGTTGCTGCTGTGGTTAAACAAAAAAACAGAACCCCGTTTTCCGTTCCCTGTTTTAACGAAAGGAGGCCAAACTTTTTCCTATAATGCTGAAAAACGAAACATTTTCAGGTTGCTCTCCTGGCTCGATGGCAATTTTTGGTTTGAAGTAAAACACACTCCCAAAATGTTTAAATCGTTTGGGAAATTCCTTGCCCAGACAAACCAACACCTTTTTAACTATCACGATTATGTAATTGAAGCCCGTCATTCTGAATGGGACCTGCAGCATTTCCAGGAAGTGGCTCAGCAAAAAAAGCACTTCATTTTAAATCCGGAAAACCGCAAAGTGGTTGACTATTTTTTGCTGCAATACCGCGAAAATGTGCTGCCTGAATTGCACAACCTGCGAAAATCCATCATTCATGGCGATGCCAACGACCGAAATGTACTGGTGCAAAACGGAGCAGTTTCGGGAATGATTGATTTTGGCGACATGTGTTACTCCCAGCTCATCAACGAACTGGCCATCGGGATCACCTACGCCATTATGGAAAAAGAAAAACCCATGGAATGGACACTGCCTGTCATTTCAGGTTATCATGATGTTTTCCCGTTTCAGGAAAAAGAAGTCGATTTCCTCTACTGGCTCATTGCGGCGCGGTTGTGCATGAGCGTGTGCCATTCGGCTTATGAAAAAACCAGGCAACCCCAAAACGAATACATTGCTATCAGCGAAAAACCGGCCTGGGACCTGCTGCACAAGTGGGTAAAAATTAACCCGGTTCATGCGCGCAATGAATTCCGAAAAGCAACCGGATTTCAAATTCCGCCGGTAAAAAATATCGATGAAGTAAAATCGCAGCGAAACCGCTCGGTGAGTCCCATTTTATCGGTTAGCTACAAAAAGCCTGTTTACATGGAGCGGGCAGCGTTTCAGTATATGTTCGACAAATACGGCAACAATTTCCTCGACGCCTACAACAACATCCCGCACGTGGGACACTCGCACCCCAAAGTTGTGGAAGCCGGCCAAAAACAACTGGCCAAACTCAACACCAACACCCGCTATCTTTACGATTCCCTGAATGAATACACGCCCCGTTTGCTCCGGCATTTCCCGGAAAGGCTCAGCAAGGTTTTCCTGATAAACTCAGGTAGCGCGGCAACTGATTTGGCATTGCGCATGGCACGCCATTTTACCGGCCGTAAAAAGGTGGCAGTTGTGGAACACGGTTACCACGGGAATACGCAGGCCGGCATTGAAATCAGCCACTACAAATTCTGCGGAAAAGGCGGAGGCGGTTCCTCTGAGAATGTGGTTTGCCTTCCGATTCCTGACACTTACCGCGGAGAATTCAGAGTGAATGACGGAAGCGCAGGCAACGCATTTGCCCGGCAAGCCATTCAGCAACTCAACCAATATGAAAAACAATTAGCTGCTTTTATTGCCGAACCCATTGTGGGCTGCGGGGGACAGGTGCCACTGGCTGATAGTTATCTGAAAGAAATTTATCCGGAAATCAGGAAGCAGGGCGGCGTTTGCATTTCTGACGAAGTGCAAACCGGTTTTGGGCGCCTGGGCGAATACTTCTGGGGATTTGAAATGCACGGAGTAATCCCCGATATTGTCATTCTGGGCAAGCCCATGGGCAACGGCCATCCGATGGGAGCAGTGGTTTGCACCGATGAAATAGCCGAAGCGTTCAACAACGGCATGGAATTTTTCAGTTCCTTTGGCGGTAACCCGGTTTCCTGCGCCATTGGCCAGGCAGTGCTCGATGTGTTGGAAGAAGAGCAATTGCAGCAAAATGCAAAAGAGGTTGGCGATTATTACATGCAGAGACTTTCAGAACTTCAGCAAAAACACGAATGCATTGGCGATGTGCGAGGCTCGGGGCTGTTTATCGGTTTTGAGTTTGTAAAAGACCACATTTCACTGGAACCCGACACTGAACTGGCTCAAAAAGTTAAAAACGAACTGCGCGAAAAATTTATCCTCGTCAGTACCGACGGACCGTTCGACAACGTCATAAAATCGAAACCGCCTTTGTGCTTTTCAAAGGAAAATGTAGATAAGGTGATTGAACAGTTAAATAAAATTCTGAATATTGAGAAAATGTAAATGAATATCCGTATTATGTCATATTGTCTATTTGCATGCCATGCTGAGTTTTCACCCAATTTTATTGGGCATCATAATGAGTAAATGACAGTAAAATTCCAAAATGCAAATCACAAATAAATTCCAATTTTCCAATACTTTAAATTCCAAAATTCTTAAATCTATCTTGTTTCGAAATTTGTTTTTATTTTGATTTTGGTGCTTATTTAAAATTTGATTTTTGTCATTTGGTAATTTATTCACCCAATTTAAAAAAAGTATTGATTGTAATCAACAGATTAAATAAGTTTGTGAAAATATTTGACTGCAACCAAAACTTTATTTTTATTGAAATAAAATCACTTTTCAGAATGAATCCGGAAAAAAACAATTTCAACCAGCTAAAAACCCAACTCGAAGGCGACCTGTTTGCCGATAACGTTCAGCGTGTCCTCTACTCCACCGATGCTTCGCAGTACAAAGAACTGCCGCTGGCAGTCACCCGTCCGAAAAACAAAGAAGACATCAAAAAAATAATTGCTTTTACCCTCGAAAACGGCACTTCCATCATTCCCCGCGGCGGAGGTACATCGCTGGCCGGCCAGGTGGTGGGTCCCGGGATTGTGGTGGATATTTCAAAATACATGAATAAAATCCTCGAACTGAACGTGGATGAGAAATATGTAATTGTGGAGCCGGGAGTAGTGCTGGCTGAGCTGAACCAGATTCTGGCCAAATACAATTTGCAGTTTGGCCCCGAAACCTCCACCGCCAATCGCTGTGTGATTGGCGGCATGCTGGGCAACAACTCCTGCGGGTTGCACTCACTGGTTTACGGCAGCGTGCGCGAACACATCCTTGAGGTGGATGCCGTTCTTTCCGATGGGTCGGAAACCACATTCAAATCCCTTACAAAAAAGGAGTTTCAGGAAAAGCTAAACGGAAACCCCAACAAACTGGAGAAAGCCATCTACCAAAATATTCATGAGATGCTTTCCGATCCGGAAAATCAAAAAGAGATTCGCAAAAAATTTCCCGATCCGAAACTCACCCGCCGCAACATGGGCTATGCCATTGATGCGCTACTCAACTCGGAACTATTTACCGAAGGCGGCCCGCATTTTAATTTTTGCAAGCTGCTGGCGGGGTCGGAAGGCACACTCGCTTTTTCGCACCGAATTAAGCTGAACATTATTCCGCTTCCGCCCAAACATAAAGGTTTGGTGTGTGCTCATTTTGAAACGCTGGAAGAATCGTTGCAGGGGAATTTGATTGCATTGAAGCACAAACCCACGGCCATTGAACTGATGGACGACACGGTGATGCAGGCTGCCAAACAAAATATCGAGCAGCGGAAAAACCGCTTTTTTGTGAAAGGTGATCCGGGTGCCATGCTCATGATTGAATTCTCGTTTGAAACGGAAAAGGAGCTGCAAGACAAAGCGGCTGAGCTGGAAAAAGATTTCCGTGATGCCGGCCTCGGCTACCACTTTCCGCTTGTAACCGGCGATGATAAAATAAAACGGGTGTGGGCGTTACGAACTGCCGGGCTCGGGTTGCTGGCCAACATCCCTGGCGACCGCAAAGGGGTTCCCGGAATTGAAGACACCGCTGTGGCGCCCGACCGGTTGCCCGATTACGTGGCCGACATCAAAAAAGTACTCGAAAAACTGGGATTGTCAAGCGTGTTTTATGCACACATTGCCACCGGCGAAATCCATTTTCGCCCGCTCATCAATTTTAAAGACCCGGAAGATGTAAAACGTTTCGACACGCTGATGAACGAAACCGCCGTGCTGGTGAAAAAATACCGCGGATCCATGAGCGGTGAACACGGCGACGGACGCGCCCGCGGGAAATTCATTCCTTTCATGCTGGGCGATCACAACTACGAGCTGTTGAAAAACCTGAAAAAAACGTGGGATCCGCACCACATTTTCAATCCCGGCAAAATAACCGACACACCACCCATTACCGAAAGCCTGCGGGTAATTCCCGGAAAGGAAATTCCGGAATCAGAAACCTATTTCAATTTCTCGGAAAACAAAGGTTACATTCGCAGCATTGAAAAATGTAACGGCTCGGGCGACTGCCGTAAAAGCGAAGTGATTGGCGGAACCATGTGCCCCACTTTCATGACCACGCGCGACGAGGACAAAAGCACCCGCGGACGCGCCAACATTCTGCGGGAGTTTTTCTATTCGCCCAAAAATAAAAACGCCTTCGACCAGAAAGAAATATACGACATCCTCGACCTCTGCATTTCGTGCAAAGCCTGCAAAAGCGAATGCCCGTCGAATGTGGACATGGCCAAACTGAAAGCCGAATTCATGCAGCATTATTACGATGTACACGGTATTCCGCTGCGCTCGCGGCTGGTGGCCTACCTGCCCCACCTCAACCAAATGGCCATGCTGGTTCGCCCGCTATCCAATTTTATGATGAAAACCAATTTGCTGAAAAAAACCATTGGGATTGCACCACAGCGCAACCTGCCTTCCCTTTCCAACATTACCCTGAACCGACGCACAGCCCAAGGTATCCCGCTGCCCGAAAAGGAAACCAAAGGCAAAGTTTACCTATTCAACGACGAGTTTACCAACTACAACGAGAGTGACATTGGTATTAAAGCCATTTTGCTGCTCACGCGGCTGGGCTACGAGGTAAAAATCCCGGTGCACAAAGAGAGCGGCCGCACTTTCCTGTCGAAAGGGCTGGTGCGGACTTCCAAAAAGATAGCCACCGAAAATGTTGAACTTTTAAAAGATATTATTTCAGAAGAGACGCCGCTAATCGGCATCGAACCATCGGCCATCCTGGCTTTCCGCGATGAGTACCCCGATCTGGTGAACAGGGAACTCAAAGAAACGACCCAAAAACTGGCCGGGAACGCCCTGCTTTTCGAGGAGTTTATTTCAGCCGAAATGGATAAAGGAAACATTGAAGCCTCGGAATTTTCAACTGCAAAAAAACAAGTTTTGCTGCACGGGCATTGCCAGCAAAAAGCAGTGGCCAGTACCGAACCGACCAAAAAAATGCTCACCCTGCCCCAAAACTATTCAGTAAAAGAAATACCATCGGGTTGCTGCGGCATGGCCGGTTCCTTCGGCTACGAAAAAGAACACTACGAACTGTCTATGAAAATCGGGGAAATGGTGCTTTTCCCCGCCGTGCGCCAGGCAGAAGAGGAAGTCATCATTTCAGCACCCGGAACCTCGTGCCGCCACCAAATAAAAGACGGCACCGGCAAAACCGCCAAACACCCGGTGGAAGTGCTCTATGAAGCGCTGGAAAATTAAAGGCACTAAACATAAAGCACATCCGATTATAAAAAAAAAGACACATCAGTCATCTTAACCACATGTCTTGAACCTCTTTTCAGTACTATTGTTTGAAGGGTATAAAAAATAGAAAGATGACTGAATTCTGGAACGAACGATATGCGGTAGAAGAATATGTTTACGGAATGGAGCCCAACCATTTTTTCAGGGAGCAGCTTGAAAAATTGTCACCGGGAAAAATTTTGTTTCCGGCAGAAGGCGAAGGACGCAATGCGGTACATGCAGCCAGAATGGGCTGGCAGGCAACAGCTTTCGATGCCAGCACTGAAGCCAGGAAGAAAGCTGAACGGCTGGCGAAACAAAATGGAGTTGCCATTGATTACCGTACAGCAGATTACGATAATGTGGACTTTCCGGAAGAAAGTTTCGATTGCATTGTGCTGATTTACGCCCACATGCTACCGTTAAAAAGAGAGAAAATCCACCGCAAATTAGCCTCATTCCTGAAACCGGGCGGCCAGCTCATCCTCGAAGGGTTCTCAAAAAAACAAATCAACTACAATACCGGCGGGCCGCGTAACGAAGCCATGCTTTTTTCCGTTCAGGAAATCCGGTCCGATTTTCAGCTGTTTACCCATTTAACAACCACAGAAAAACTAATTGAACTGGACGAAGGCATTTTTCACAGCGGAACAACCTCGGTAATACAGGTTTTGGGGAGAAAATAATATTCGCTATATTTGCGGAATAATTAATCAAATCATCCGTTTACTAATATATGTACGCCATAAAAAGATAACTTTTAAAACGCATAGGCGTAAAACTAACATTGAAACTCCGGCTTTACTGACCTAAAATTCATGCTGCCAGTTATTTAAACAAATTTTTACAAACAACAACTATATTGAATTAAAACAACTAAAGATTACGGAACAAAAATTAAAAAAAACAGATGTTAATTTTTGGTATGTAGCAAGTAATTACTATAATTGCAACCGAATTTCAACAAATTCTCGTCTCCACTTTATTTGTTCCAAACAAATTATCAGAAAGACAATTTAACAGGATAAGAGAATATTAATATTACACCAATGTACGATATTTTAGAATTGAACAAAAAGCTCGTGCCAGAGCTGCGTGAGATTGCCAAAGAACTTAAGATCAAGCGCGTAGAATCATACAAAAAACAAGATCTGATATACAAAATATTAGACACACAGGCTGTTCAGGAAGCCGAAAAGAAAGAACAGAAATCAACCTCGAAAGAACAGAATAAAGAAGACCGCCCGCGAAAAGGTTTTTTGCGAAAGAAACAAGACAACAGCCAGCAGCAGGACAACCAGCAGGATGACCAGCAGCAACGCCGCGGAAGACGCCCGCGTCGCGACAGGGTGGAACCCGTCTTAAAACGTCAGCGCCATGAGCCCGGCAGCAAAAAGGAAGAACCGCAAAATTCCGAAACTAAACAATCGCGGCAGGATCAGATAAAAGCAATAATCCAGAATTTCAACCTGGAAAAAACAAAAAATCCTGAAGAAGCTGCCAAACAAAAATTAAAAGAGCAGGAGGAAAAAGCTGCTGAAAAAGCCAAAAAACACGAAGAAAAAACCAGGCAGAAGAATCAGGAAAAAGCCGATAATTCCCAGACAGAAAAAAATGCACGGGAAAAACAGGATAACCGGCCGCCGCAGGAAAACAAAGAACAGGAAAAAAAGAAAATTCATAAAAAAGATTTCCGCGACCAGAACAAGCAACAGCAACGAAACGGAAACAACAAATATTTCGAATTCGACGGAATTGTTACCAATACCGGAGTGCTGGAAATCCTCCAGGATGGTTATGGATTCCTTCGTTCTTCCGATTACAACTACCTGAATTCGCCCGACGATATTTACGTTTCACAATCGCAGATTAAACTTTTCGGGTTAAAAACAGGCGACACCGTTGAAGGAACAATTCGTCCGCCCAAAGAAGGTGAAAAATATTTCCCGCTTATAAAAGTGCTCGAAATAAACGGCCGTACGCCGCAGTTTATACGCGACCGCGTTCCGTTCGACCACCTCACTCCACTTTTCCCGGAGAAAAAATTTGAACTCACCGGAAACGGACACGACAATATTTCCACACGTATTGTGGATATGTTTGCCCCGATTGGGAAAGGCCAGCGCGGGTTAATTGTAGCCCAGCCCAAAACCGGTAAAACCGTATTGCTGAAAGAAATTGCCAATGCCATTGCCGCCAATCATCCTGAAACATATATGATTGTTTTACTGGTTGACGAACGACCCGAAGAGGTAACCGACATGGCGCGCAGTGTGGATGCCGAAGTGATTGCATCTACTTTCGACGAGCCGGCCGACAAGCACGTAAGGGTAGCCAACATTGTGCTTGAAAAAGCCAAACGAATGGTTGAATGTGGTCACGATGTGGTAATCCTGCTCGATTCCATTACCCGCCTGGCACGTGCCTACAACACAGTTCAGCCGGCATCAGGCAAAGTACTTTCGGGTGGTGTGGATGCCAATGCATTGCACAAACCCAAACGCTTTTTCGGTGCAGCACGTAATATTGAAGAAGGTGGCTCGCTGACCATTCTGGCCACAGCCCTCACCGAAACCGGGTCAAAAATGGACGATGTAATTTTTGAAGAATTTAAAGGAACAGGTAACATGGAGTTGCAGCTCGACCGCAAACTGTCGAACAAACGGATATTCCCGTCGCTCGACATACCCGCTTCGAGTACCCGCCGCGAAGATTTGCTGCTGCCCAAAGAAATGCTCAACAAACTCTGGATTTTACGCAACTACCTGGGCGATATGAATTCGATGGAAGCCATGGAATTTATGAGAACCCGGCTAATGCGCTCCCACTCTATTGCAGAGTTCCTGGCATCGATGAACGACAACTAATAATAACACGAAAATTATATTCCAAAAAGGCAGGTCCCGCAAAGGCCTGCTTTTTTTATTTTTAACAAATATAAATTGCATAAAAATATCTATTTTGACATCTACACATTACAATTTAAGTCAAAAACTGTTATTTTTGTAAAAAAAATAAATCTTGGAATATTTTCAATTTATACATAACCAATTACTCGAAAGCAGCACCCCTACTTTAAAAAGGGAGTTACAAAAAAGTATTGACTGGAACCAAAGGCTGATTTGTGTTAAAGGTTTCCGCGGTGTTGGAAAAACAACCTTTTTGCTCGACTATATCAGAAAAAACTACCCGGATGACAAGGGCCTGCTTTACGTTAACCTGAATAATTTTTATTTCACCAAACGAACCATCGTTTCTTTTGCAGATGAGTATGTAAAAAGGGGCGGCAAGGTTTTGATGCTGGACCAGATTCAGAAATACCCTGACTGGTCAGGTGAATTGCGCCGCTGCCACGATGAACTGCCCGGACTGAAAATAATATTCACTTCATCGCCGGTATTGAGGATCACGGAAGAAAATCCTGACCTGAAAGGCATTGCAAATGTTTATCACCTTGAGGGGCTCTCGTTTCGCGAATATTTAAACCATGTAACAAATAACAACTTTCCGGTTTACACTTTTGAGGAAATTCTGAAAAACCATGTTAAAATTGCCGGAGCTATTGTCTCAAAAGTAAGGCCGATTGCACATTTCAGCGACTATATGAAAAACGGTTACTTTCCCTATTTTATCGAAAATCCGAATTTCTATACCAACCGTCTTCTGAAACAGATCAACCTGGCACTCGAAATTGACGTGCCTTACATTAACCAAATCGAATTAAAATATCTCTCAAAACTCAGAAAACTGTTGCATATCATAGCCACAGAAACACCTTTTTCGCCAAATGTGAGTAAATTGGCAGCTGCAATAGAAACATCGCGCGCAACGGTAATGAATTACCTGCGCTACCTGAAGAATGCCAGGTTAATTCACCTGCTCTATTCAAACAACGATGAAGACGAAATGAAAAAACCGGATAAAATATATATGCATAATACCAACCTGCTGTATGCCATAGCACCTAATAATACTGATAACTTGAACTTACGGCATACGTTCTTTTACAATCAGCTGGCCTACAACTTAACCGTAAAAAGTTCTGACAAAGCAGATTTCCGGGTGAATGGAAAATACCATTTTAAAGTTGGGGGGGGGAAAACAGAACCGGGGAACGATGTATATACAGCAGCCGATATGATTGAGACAGGTGTGGGAAATAAAATCCCACTCTGGTTGTTTGGTTTTTTATATTAAAAATTCAGCGAACGAAATATTAAATTTTGCAATAAAAAGAGAAATACAATGACAAAACAAAAAAAATTCATCACATGTGACGGCAACTACGCTGCATCGTATATGAGTTACATGTTCAGCGAGGTAGCATGCATCTACCCTATTACCCCGTCATCAACCATGGCAGAGTATGTTGACGAGTGGGCCGCAAACGGTAAAAAGAATATGTTTGACCGTCCCGTTCGTCTGGCGGAAATGCAAAGCGAAGGCGGCGCATCGGGAGCAGTTCACGGAGCTGCCCAGTCGGGTGCCCTTACCAGTACCTACACGGCTTCACAGGGATTACTGCTGATGATTCCCAACATGTACAAAATGGCTGGCGAATTGTTACCTACCGTGTTTCACGTTAGTGCACGTGCCCTTGCCGGACACGCACTTTCCATTTTTGGCGACCACAGCGACATTTATGCTGCCCGCCAAACCGGATTTGCTATGATTGCTTCCGGGTCGGTACAGGAAGAGATGGACCTGGCAGGAGTGGCCCATTTGGCTACCATCAAATCGAGGGTGCCTTTCCTGGCATTTTTCGACGGGTTCCGTACTTCGCACGAAGTTCAGAAAATTGAAGCCATCGATATGGAGGACATGAAGCCGCTGGTTGACCAGGAAGCCTTACAGGAATTCCGTAACCGTGCACTGAATCCGGAACACCCGGTAACACGCGGTACAGCCCAAAACCCGGATATTTTCTTCCAGGCCAAAGAATCGTCCAACAAATTCTACGATGCAGTACCCGACATTGTAGCGAATTACATGAAAGAAATAAGCAAAATTACAGGCCGCAAATACGAACCTTTCAGCTACTACGGCGATCCCGAAGCTGAGAACATTATTATGGCTATGGGGTCGGTTACCGAAACCATACGCGAAACCATCGATTACCTGAATGCTCAGGGTAAAAAAGTGGGTATGGTAGCCGTTCACCTGTTCCGCCCGTTTTCTGTGAAATATTTAATGAAAGCGCTGCCCGACACGGTTAAACGCATTGCTGTGCTCGACCGTTCAAAAGAACCGGGATCAACCGGGGAACCACTTTATCAGGATATGAAAACTATTTTCTACGGAAAAGAAAATGCCCCGATTGTGGTTGGCGGACGTTACGGACTGGGCTCGAAAGACACCACTCCTTCGCAGATTCTGGCGGTTTACGAAAACCTCGAAATGAAAGAGCCGAAAAACGATTTCACTATCGGTATTGTAGATGATGTAACCTTTAAATCGCTTCCGCAAAAAGAGGAAGTGGATATGACCCCCAAAGGAACTTACCAGGCCAAATTTTACGGACTGGGTTCCGACGGAACTGTGGGCGCCAACAAGAACTCCATTAAAATTATAGGCGATGCCACTGACAAATCGTGCCAGGGATATTTCCAGTACGACTCTAAAAAATCAGGTGGTTTTACCTGCTCGCACCTGCGTTTTGGTGAAAAACAAATCCGTTCGACCTACCTGGTAACCACTCCCGACTTTGTGGCCTGCCACGTTCCGGCATACATCAACATGTACGAAGTGCTGAAAGGGTTGAAAAAAGGTGGTTCTTTCCTGCTGAATTCCATCTGGGATGAGGAAGAAACCAAAGAGAAACTGCCAAATCACATGAAGAAATACCTGGCCAAAAACGATATCAAATTCTACATTATTAACGGCACCAAACTGGGTGAAGAAATTGGCCTGGGAACACGTACCAACACCATTATGCAGTCGGCTTTCTTCAAAATTACCGAAGTAATCCCTTACGAAATGGCAGTGGATGAAATGAAAAAAGCCATTGTAAAATCGTACGGCAAAAAAGGCGAACAGGTAGTAAATATGAACTTTGCTGCGGTTGAAGCCGGCGGTAAAAATGTGCATAAAGTTGAGATTCCAAAAGAGTGGAAAAACATTGATGTAAAAGATACCAACGGTACTTCGGACCGTCCGGAGTACATTGTGAAGGTGGTGGATACCATCAATCAGCAAAGAGGAGACGATCTTCCTGTTTCAACATTTGTGGGAGCTGAAGACGGAAGTTTTGAAGCCGGCACCGCTGCTTACGAAAAACGTGGTATTGCAGTTAACGTGCCCGAATGGCAGGCTGAACACTGTATTCAGTGCAACCAGTGTGCTTATGTTTGTCCCCATGCCTGTATCCGCCCATTCCTGTTAACCGACGAAGAGGTGGACAAGGCACCCGAAGGAACCGAAACCCGCGTGGCAACTCCTTCGAAGATTTTCAACGGACTGAACTTCCGCATCCAGGTGAGTGTACTCGATTGTACGGGCTGCGGCAACTGCGCCGATGTATGCCCGTCGAAAACAAAAGCGCTGGTTATGGAACCACTCGATACGCAGCTTGACCAAATTAAACGCTGGGACTATATGGTGAACGAAGTATCACTGAAAGAAAAAGTGGTGGACAAAAACAGATCAGTGAAAAATTCACAGTTTGCCCAACCGCTGTTTGAATTCTCGGGAGCCTGTGCAGGATGTGGTGAAACACCCTACATTAAACTGATCACCCAGCTGTACGGCGAACGCATGATGGTGGCCAACGCAACCGGATGTTCATCCATTTTTGGCGGCTCGGCACCTTCCACACCTTATTGCAAGCATAAAGATTCCGGTCACGGACCAGCATGGGCCAACTCGCTGTTTGAAGACAATGCTGAGTATGGTTTTGGTTTTGCCGAAGGAGTGTCTGCACAACGCAACCGCATTGCCGACATCATGGCCAACGCTGTTAACAACGGTGCATCGAAAACTGAAAAAGAGGCTTTCAACCTGTGGCTCGAAAATAAAAACAATGCCGACGGTTCGGTAACAGCTTCGGAAAAAGTGCTCGATGTAATTGAAAAAAGCAAGAGCAACTATGCCAAAGAAATCCTGAAACTGAAACAATACCTGGTGAAAAAATCAATCTGGGTATTTGGCGGCGACGGCTGGGCATACGACATCGGCTTTGGCGGACTCGACCACGTAATGGCGAGCGGCGAAGATGTGAATGTACTGGTTATGGACACCGAGGTTTATTCCAACACCGGAGGTCAGTCGTCGAAAGCAACCCCGGTAGGTGCAGTGGCCAAGTTTGCTGCTTCGGGTAAAAAAATCCGCAAAAAAGACCTGGGCGCCATGCTCATGACCTACGGGTACGTTTACATTGCACAGGTGGCCATGGGCGCCAGCCAGACGCAGTACCTGAAAGCGCTGAAAGAAGCAGAAGCTTACCCGGGACCGTCTATTATCATTGCTTATGCACCGTGTATTAACCACGGCTTGCGTGCCAGCATGGGACGTACACAGGAAGAGGAGAAAAAAGCGGTTCAATCGGGTTACTGGGCTCTGTTCCGTTACAATCCGCTGTTGGAAAAAGAGGGTAAAAATCCGTTCCAACTCGATTCGAAAGAACCCGACTGGAGTAAATTCCAGGATTTCCTCAACGGCGAGGTGCGTTATACTTCGCTCAAAAAATCGTTCCCGAAAGAGGCAGATGAACTGTTTGCTTCGGCCGAGGAAAATGCTAAATGGCGCTACAACTCATACAAACGCTATGCAGCTATGGATTTTTCGAAAAAAGAAGAATAAACGGCTCAAAAAAACCACAACATAATTCAAAACCGTTTTGCCATTGGCAAAGCGGTTTTTTTATGGCATTCACCAGCTGACTTCGAGTCAGCAGGTGAATAATACCATTTTAATTGAATTGACCAGGTGACGGAAAGTCACCTGGTCAACAGTCGGTCTTAAACGGCACAAATTGCACCGAAGGTATCCCGCTGGGAAAAATTTGTGCCGGCAGCGTAGTTATTCTCACCTGCTGTCCGCCGGCTGGCGGATCATCTGGTGAATATTATTGACTATCTGTTTATCAAGGCATAAATATCTATACTCACAAATCTTTCGTTTTTAAGTTCGCAATC
>JBNJGR010000032.1:0-18294 GCA_051747885.1 Bacteroidota bacterium
GATGATTTTTTATTACCCGGATGGCAATGGGCTCGTCGTCTATAATCAGGCAGTTGTACATGTTTAATATTCCAGTTGAAGCGTTAAATTTACAGAAAAAGTTTCCTCTGGTTTATCAATTTTCAGCATATATTTTTCAGGGTAAATCAAATCAAGGCGTTTACGAACATTTTTTAATCCGACGCCTTTGATGTGCTCAGCTTGATTATTTGTCACCGGATTTTTTGAATTTATAATTTTGAAAAAAAGATTGGTTTCCACTAGGGTAATTTTAATATTGACAAAAGCAACGCCCGGGAAATGACTCACGCCATGTTTAAACGCATTTTCAACGAATGGCAAAAGAATGAGTGGCGCAATTTTTAGGTTGCTGGTTTCTTCAGGGAAATCAGTGCTCAGGTTCAACTTTCCGGAATACCTGATTTTTTCAATTTCAATGTAGTTTTTCAGGTTGGACAGTTCTTCATCAAGTGACACCAGCTTTTCATCACAACGATATAAAATGTAATCCAGAATTTCGGAAAGTTGCAGCACCAATTTTGGTGCTTCGTCTGATTTTTCAAGGGTGAGTCCGTATAAATTATTTAGCGTATTAAACAGAAAATGTGGATGAACCTGAGCTTTCAGCAGTTTTAGTTCAGCTTCTTTTAGCTTTAATTCAATCTGAAAACGCCGTTTATCGAGTTCGGTGTTTTTCTTTTGAATTTGAAATGAACGGCGAACCAGCTTTATGACCACGGCAATAATGATGGTAAAATAGAGCCCAACCATTAATAGCAGTCCGTCAAACGAAGATGGATTCATCTGGTCTGCCTGGTAGTTCGTGATTAGAGTAAACACACCCAGCGAAATAAAAACTTCGAGCCAAATGGAAACTACGAATGTGTAAAATACAAACAACACAAATTTGCCGTACTTTTTGGTGAACAGGTATCGGGGAATTAAAAAGTAATTTAAAAAATAGGTTGTTGCAATTGAAAGGGGCAACAACATCGATACAAAAATAATGGTAACTGAATAATCACGGCTCGATCGTCCGAAAAATACAATAAAAAAGAGGTACACAGCCAGCCAGAAAAGGATGTGCAAAAAAAAGCGGGAATATTTTAACGGCAATCTTATATTCATTTCTGCAATTTACAAATTTGCCTAAAATGCATGTACTTTTTATGAATCCCAACCAAAATCGACGAACTGCACTTGTTTAATTTTAAACTGCTGCTTTTTCTGCACGAAAAACAATTCCGTCAAAATTTACCATCCGAAACCAATTTGATGTTGTTCATCGACAAAATTTCTGAAATGCGTTTTACCTCCTTAACATTGTTTCAGTAAATAACTTTAATTTTGAAATCATGAGTCTATTTGAAGTATTAATTGAAACTTACAAAGCGGGAGGCCCTTTTCCCATGTTCATTATTACGGTTCTTGGGATTTCTATGTTTTTTTTCGTTGTCAAATCAGGGATTAAAATCTTTGTTAAGAAAAACTATTCAGGAAAGGGAATAAATTACATCCTGATGTTCGGAAGTCTTTCCTTTATTATTGGACTATTTGCACAGGCCATTGGCATGTTTCAGGCTTTTGAAGCCATTCAGCAGGCTGGAGATATTTCTCCTGCTTTGATTGCAGGAGGACTGAGGGTGAGCATGATTGCCCCGTTGTACGGCGCTTTTTATTTTATTCTTTCAATTCCGGCTTGGGTGGTTTTCCGTGAAATAGAAAAAAAACACAGGTAATCTATTGAAAACAGAAAACCGGGCCGGTGGATTTTTTGCCAGCCTACTTTATTTTATCTGCAATTTTCCCCATTATTTTATTGAAAAAAGGAATCTTTTCCAGTTTACGGAATAGGACTCCACGTCCGGAGTGCAACAAAATATTCCGGATGTAAATAAACAACCCCAGACTGTGTGCAGCAAATAAAACCGGATAGAGGCGGTAAATGACGTAGGTGAAAATCATAAGTGAACCAAAGGTAATGATAACCCAGAATCCCATGGGTAGAAATGAATTGTTGCGTCTTTTAGGATAAATTCATATTAATTAGAGAATGATTATTTAAAAACTAGAGCCATGATAAATTGATGTTGCCGATTTCTTTTTCTTTTATCAACCGGCGTATTTTATCGGTTTTTATTTTTTGGCCGGCAATTTTACTGTCGTGTGTTTCAACCAGGGTGACAGCAACTTTTTTATAAAGACCTTTTTCAATAAATTTTTCAAGCAATTCACATTCAGCTCCTTCAATGTCTATTTTCAATAAATCAATATTCTGATCCAGGTTTTCCAAAAATTCTGTCAAATCAATAATCTCTACGTCAACATATCTGCCTTTATCTACATTACCTTTGGTTTGCACAATTGAAGAACCAAAAGACCAAAAGGCCTCGTCGCCTGCAGCCTGGTTGTGAAAATACAAACGGGTGACAGTATTTTTATCCCAAACCCCTTTTTTCAAGCATATTACATTCGGATAGTTTTCAACTTTGGCAAGTAATTGGTTGTAGGCAAATGGGTTGGGTTCGAAAGCATATACCTGTGCGCCTGTTTTTGCCAGCTTCAGACTGATATCGCCAATATTGGCGCCACAGTCAACGGCTATGCTGCCGGGCTTAAGTGCAGAAAGGTAACGGTTAAACATGATGGCGGTTAGCTGTTTCTGAATTGCATTTTTAGTTTTCTGGATTAATTTTTTCATAGTTACAATCCGTAATCGATTTAGTTTTTCAATTTATTCTTTTTATTTAACGGCAAAAGTTGAAAAATACTTTTTCTTCCGTAATGCAGGAAAATGTTCCTGATATATATAAACAGACCAAGGATATGTGCTGCAAAAAAAACAGGATCGACTCGCATAACGGCATATATTAATATCATTAATGATCCTGCGATGCTAATAATCCAAAAGCCCAGGGGCAAAATCGATTCTTTGTGGTTTTCTGACCATATCCACTGATAGACAAACCGGGAGGTAAAAACTACATGAGCCAGTGAACCCCAGAGCACCATTAGGTTCGTAACTTTTTCATTGTTCATAATGGAATCGAAGTTGTAGGATTCGGCCCAAATGAGCCATGTCAGGCATCCGAGAGGTATTAGTATTATGAGGGCTTTAATGGGAAGTTTCATTTTTCTCCATGAAGCTTTGAGTTGCAAATTCCGGATGTAAACAGGATAAACTATAAACTGTCCTAAGATAATGGCAAAATCATTACGAAGGATGCCGTAAATCAATAAAATTATTGCCCCGAAGAGGCTGATCTGCCAGTAAATTAAAGGTGAATTTACTTTATTATCTTTCTCCGACTTATACCATTGAATGAAAGTCCGTGCAAAAAATAATACCGGTGCCAGAAATCCAATTGCGTAAATCAAATAATCATTCATAGTTACCTGAATAAGGGGACAAATATACCAAACCATTGTTGGCACCAAAGTGAAACAGAAAAGTTCTATTCTAAGGCATTTAACTTTTTCAGCGTTTCGCTTGCAGCATTTTGCTGGGCTTCTTTTTTCGATGTTCCCGTGCCTTTGCCAAAAATTCTGTTGTCAACTTTTACAACAGCCGTAAAAAGCGGAGGTTTCGATTTATCTTTTGCTTCTTCTTCAGTAGTTTCAAACACCACCTCTTTTTTATTTTTCTGACACCACTCTATCAGCTGGCTTTTAAAATTGGAATCTTTCTGCTCAATTTCATTAAGGTTGACAAATTGTGAAAGAATTTTTTTTGTGACAAAATATTTGGCATCGAGGTACCCTTTGTCGAGATAAATTGCACCTATTAATGCTTCCAGGGCATCGCCGTAAATGTGGCTCCTATCAATATTTTTTGTTGTATTCGAGTCGATGTAAATGTGCAGCCCCATGTCGAACGTGAGCCGTGTTAAAAAGGTGCGGTTTACCAGTTTTGAACGTGTTTTGGTTAAAAAACCCTCGTCTTGCTGCGGAAACCGGTTGTATAAAAAATCGGCAATAACAGCCCCTAAAATGGCATCGCCTAAAAATTCGAGCCTTTCGTTATTCACCATATTGCCCTGCGAATCGAAAACCGATGCTGACTTATGAATAAATGCGAGGTCGTATAATTTCAGGTTCGACGGGTAAAAGCCGAGTAATTCTTTCAAAAACAAATAAAACTCTTTTCGAGGAGACGAAAAGAGTTTTATTCGTTGTGCTATTCTTCTAACCACAGATTTCTAAAATTTTTTAAAAACCATTGTTGCGTTGTGTCCTCCAAAACCGAAGGTATTACTTATAGCCACATTAATTTCCCTTTTTTTGGCAACATTAAATGTAAAATCGAGGTTGCTGTCAATTTCAGGGTCGTCGGTAAAGTGATTAATTGTGGGCGGAACCAGGTTGTCTCTGATGGCCAGAATACTGGCTATTCCTTCAACTGCTCCTGCTGCACCCAGCAAGTGGCCAGTCATCGATTTTGTAGAACTGATACTTAATTTGTAAGAATGTTCTCCAAAAGTTTTAATTATAGCTTTCGGTTCTGCAATGTCCCCCAGTGGGGTTGACGTTCCGTGAACATTGATGTAGTCCACATCTTCGGGTTTCATTTCAGCATCTTCAAGGGCCCATTTCATAACCAGGTTAGCGCCGCGGCCCTCAGGATCGGGGGCAGTCATGTGGTAACCGTCGGCAGACATTCCTCCGCCTGCCACTTCGGCATAAATTTTGGCCCCTCTGCGTTTGGCACTTTCATATTCTTCAAAAATGAAAGCTCCTGCACCTTCACCCATAACAAAACCGTCCCTGTCCAAATCAAACGGGCGGGAAGCGGTTTTGGGGTCGTCGTTTCGGGTAGAGATTGCCCGCATGGAGTTAAAACCGGCTACGCCTGCCTCGTTGATTGCGGCCTCTGATCCTCCGGTAATCATTATTTCTGATTTTCCGAGGCGAATCATATTGAAAGCTTCAATCATTGCATGGGTTGCCGATGCACAAGCGGTTACTGTGGTAAAGTTTGGACCCCTGAACTGATACTTAATGGAAATTAATCCACCTGCAATGTTGGCAATCATTTTTGGAATAAAAAAAGGCGAAAACCGGGGATTATCCACATTATAATTCCGGGCTTCTTCAAAAAATGTTTGAAGGCCTCCGATTCCTGCACCCCAAATAACACCGGCACGGTCGTGGTCAATTTGTTCCAGATCGAGCCCTGAGGATTCCATTGCCTGTTTTGCCGCGGCAAGTGCATACTGCGTGTACAGGTCGTACTTGCGAGCTTCTTTGCGATCCAGGTATAAATTCGGATCAAAATTTTTTATTTCGCAGGCAAACTGGGTTTTTTGTTTAGAGGCGTCGAAATTGGAAATTTTATCGGCCCCGCTAACACCATTTTTCAGGTTTTCCCAAAATTCATCAACTGAATTTCCTAATGGGTTTATAGTGCCTACTCCGGTAATTACTACCCTTTTAAATTCCATAAATGAATTTCTCTCGATTACTTGATTGCTTCTTCGATGTGCTTAATGGCTTCCCCTACGGTTGAAATTTTTTCAGCCTGGTCGTCCGGTATTGCAAGATCAAATTCCTTTTCAAATTCCATAATCAGCTCAACAGTGTCAAGCGAATCTGCACCAAGGTCGTTTGTGAAAGATGCTTCGTTGGTTACTTCACTTTCATCAACGCCTAATTTATCTACAATAATTGCTTTTACTTTTGCTGCAACGTCAGACATAATTCTAAATTTTGGTTAATACTAAATTTGACTTTTTAAATAATTCGCTGCAAAGTAATACATTTACGGTTTATATTTCAAAGAAAAAATATAAAAAAGATGTTTTATAGTTTGAAAGATAAAGTTGCAATATCCTAAATTTGAACGAATTATTCAAATGTTCCAGTGTAAAAAATGAATATAAAATGAATGTTAAGAAGGTAGCAATATTTGCTTCGGGGTCGGGGACAAATGCCGAAAACATAATTACTTATTTTTCTGAAAATGAATCGATTGTGGTTGATTCTTTGTGGAGTAACAAACCCAGTGCCGGGGCATTAAAGCGTGCTGAAAAACTAGGAGTTGACACCTTTGTTTTTAACCGCCATCAGCTATACGAAAGCGATGAAATAGTTCAAAATTTAAAAGCAAGAGGCATCGATTTAATTATTTTGGCCGGTTTTTTATGGTTGATTCCCCAAAATTTAATCGATAATTTTAAAATAGTAAACATTCATCCGGCGTTATTGCCTAAATATGGTGGCAAAGGAATGTACGGTATGAATGTTCACCGGGCTGTAGTGGAAAACGAAGATACTGAATCAGGCATTACAATTCATTTTGTAAACCCGGTTTACGACGATGGAAAAATCATTTTTCAGTCCAGGTGCCCGGTATTGCCAGGCGACAAGCCTGAAGATGTGGCGCAAAAAGTCCATGAACTTGAGTATAAAAATTATCCTTCAGTTATTGAAGAAATTCTGAAAAAGGAGGATTAGGATTTGTTTGCAGGTTCAAAACTTAATAAAAATTACAATTCGGGGCCTCCTGTTAAATATTGTTAATGGTGTTTCATACAGCCTTTTATTAAATTTATCTTTGCGGTATGAGCAAAAAGATGTTAGTTACATTAATTGTCTTAATGGCATTGGTGCTATCGGGTTTAATAGTAATACAAACCAACCTGATAAAGACAGCATCTGACATTCGTGAGGAGCAATTTGACCGGATGGTAACGAATGCGCTCAAGGGAGTGGTGGATCAACTTGAACTCGATGAGCAACGCCTGGCGCGCGAAAGTGCCCGTTTAGGCCAACTTCCGGGTTTCGATAAATCGCCCGGCAATTATAACATTTTTCCACGGAGGGGCTCCGGGCAAATGTCCGGAAGTTTCCGGTTCCGTTATTCAGAGCAGGGTATTTTCGGAGGTTACCAGGAGGAGTTGCAGATTGTAATAACTGATTCAACTCAGGCTTCATCCGGAGCAGTTTCTCCTGATGAAGAAAATGAAACTACTTTCATGGACAGGTTGCATGAATTTAATCTTGACCTCGAGCGAAGACGCGAACGATTCCTGCAGGATATAAACTGGTATAACTATAAAATTATTTTGGAAGGACGATCGCTTGAAGAACGAATAGATTCAACCGGTTTGAAGCAACTCATTGAGAACTCATTCAATGAAGCCGGAATAGAACTCGACTATAAATTTGCAGTTCGTTCATCCAGTCAGGGGCAGGACCGGTTTCTTTTGGGCAGTGAAGATTATAACCCCAAGCGTAAAGAAGAGTACCACAGCCTGCTTTTTCCTTACGATTACGACGGCAAACAACCCAATTACCTGTATGTATATTTTCCGGAACGTTCGGGTTATTTGTTAAGGGCCACAGGCATAACCATTATTCCCACTATTATTTTAACCGGTCTGCTTATCGCTATTTTTGCTTATGCCATTTTGGTAATTTTCAGGCAGAAAAAGCTGTCGATGATTAAAAACGATTTTATTAACAACATGACACACGAACTGAAAACTCCGATTTCGACCATTTCGCTGGCCAGCCAAATGCTTGAAGATGGTAGTGTTGTAAATACACCCAATACCATCGAGCATATTTCAAAGGTAATCAGTAAAGAAAGCAAAAGGTTAAGTTTTCAGGTTGAAAAAGTATTGCAAATGGCTGTTTTTAACGAGGGCCGGCTCAAACTAAAATTCAAAGAGTTCGATATAAATGCCACCATTAAAAATGTTGTAAATAATTTTGAACTCAGGGTGAAAAACAAAAACGGTACACTCAAGTCTGAATTGAATGCCGAAAATGCCGTGATTAAAGGTGATGAAGTTCATCTTACCAATGTTGTGTTTAATTTGCTCGACAATGCTGTGAAATACAGCAACGGCACCCCAGAAATAATGGTTTCAACCGAAAGCAAAAACGAACATGTGACGATTAGTGTTCGCGATAACGGAATTGGAATATCAAAAGAGCACCACACCCAGATATTCGATAGATTTTACCGCGTGCCCACCGGTAATGTTCACGATGTTAAAGGCTTCGGCCTGGGGTTAAGTTACGTGAAAAAAATTGTGGATTTGCACAATGGTAAAATTAAAGTGGATAGTGCTGTGAATAAAGGCACGAAATTTAGTATATTGTTACCTAAAATAAATAAATGACCATGGAACAAAAAACAAAATTACTTTTGGCAGAAGACGATGAAAACCTTGGGTTACTCCTGAAAGAATATCTGGTTGCTAAAGGTTTCGAAACTGACCTCTATCCCGATGGCGAAGCCGCTTATAAAGGATTCATGAAAGAACATTATGATATTTGTATTTTAGACATCATGATGCCCAAAAAAGATGGATTCTCGCTTGCGAAAGATATCCGGATTGTAAATACTGATATCCCAATTATTTTTCTGACAGCCAAAAACCTGAAAGACGATGTAATTGAAGGATTTAAAACGGGAGCCGACGATTATATTACAAAACCTTTTAGCATGGAGGAATTGATTTTCAGGGTTGAAGCCATTTTGAGGAGAACTGCACAGGAATCACAGTCTTCTTCGCAACCGGTTTTTACTTTGGGCAAATATACTTTCGATACCCGCAAACAAATATTAACTGATAATGAAAGAACGGTGAAACTTACCACCAAAGAATCAGATTTGCTCAAGCTGCTTTGCCAGAATGCCAATAAAGTCTTGGAACGTAATTATGCATTAAAATCAATTTGGATTGACGATAATTATTTTAATGCGCGAAGCATGGATGTATACATTACAAAGTTGCGTAAGCATTTAAAAGATGAGCCTTCGGTAGAAATTATTAACGTCCACGGGAAAGGCTATAAATTAATTATGTAACTGGAGCCGGACTTTCAAAGTCCGGTATTTTTATTCTTCCGGGAGAAAGTTGATATAGGTCCGCTAGTCCAGTTTAAGTACAGCTAAAAATGCGTTCTGCGGAACCTCTACATTCCCAACCTGTTTCATGCGTTTTTTGCCTTTCTTCTGTTTTTCAAGCAATTTCCGTTTCCGGGTAATGTCGCCGCCGTAACATTTTGCTGTAACATCTTTTCGCATTGCTTTCACTGTTTCGCGGGCAATAATTTTTGAACCCACAGCTGCCTGGATGGCAATATCGAATTGCTGGCGCGGAATCAACTCTTTGAGTTTTTCACACATCCGGCGTCCAAAAGGGTAGGCATTGTCGAAATGAATAAGTGTTGAAAGAGCATCGACCATTTCACCGTTTAAAAGAATATCGAGCCTTACAAGTTTTGCTTCTTTATATCCGCTAACGTAATAATCAAGTGAAGCGTATCCTCTTGAAATACTTTTAAGTTTGTCGTAAAAATCAAAAACGATTTCACCCAGCGGCAGATTGAAAATTAACTCAGCGCGTTCGGATGTCAGGTAGTTTTGATTAACGAGTTCACCTCTTTTGTCGAGACAAAGATTCATAATCGGGCCAATATACTCGGCAGCGGTAATAATACTTGCCCTGATAAAAGGTTCTTCAATGTTGTCGATTGAAGTAGAAGGTGGCATTCCTGACGGGTTGTAAACTTTTAGCGTTGACCCGTCGGTTAGGTGTGCCATGTACGAAACGTTTGGAACTGTGGTAATCACATTCATGTCAAATTCCCGCTCCAGCCGTTCCTGTATAATTTCCATGTGCAGCAACCCCAAAAATCCACAGCGGAAACCAAAACCAAGTGCGGCGGATGATTCGGGCTCAAAAGTGAGCGATGCATCGTTCAATTGCAGTTTGTCCATTGCTGCACGCAAGTCTTCGTAGTCATCGGCATCAACAGGATAAATACCTGCATAAACCATCGGTTTTACTTCCTCGTAACCCGAAACGGCTTTTGGACAAGGATTTTCTACATGGGTTATGGTATCTCCCACTTTAACTTCTTTGGCGGTTTTTATTCCTGAAATAATATAGCCCACATCGCCGGCTGAAAGCATATCACGGGGTTTTAAGCCCAGTTTCAGCACGCCAATTTCATCGGCATTATATTCTTTGTCAGTATTTACAAATTTTACAAGATCTTTTGTTCGCAGCTGCCCGTTGATAATTTTGAAATAGGCAATAACCCCGCGGAATGAATTGTATATTGAATCGAAAATGAGTGCCTGCAAAGGAGCGTTAGGGTCACCTTTGGGAGGCGGAACTTTTTCAATAATTCTTTCAAGAATAGTTTCTGCTCCCATTCCGGTTTTCCCGCTAGCGTGGATTATATCTTCGCGTTTGCAGCCAATCAGGTCGATTATCTGATCCTCCACCACCTCGGGTATTGCATTCGGTAGGTCCATTTTATTTAATACCGGAATAATTTCAAGGTCGTGTTCAATGGCCAGATAAAGATTTGAAATGGTTTGTGCCTGGATTCCCTGTGTGGCATCAATAATCAGGAGTGCGCCTTCGCAGGCTTTAATCGATCTGGATACTTCGTATGAAAAGTCAACATGCCCGGGGGTGTCAATGAGGTTCAGTTTATATTCTTCTCCGTTGTAAACATGGTCCATTTGTATGGCATGGCTTTTAATCGTAATGCCCCTTTCCTGTTCCAACTCCATGTTGTCGAGCACCTGGTCGCGCATTTCCCTGTCGCCAATTGTCTTGGTGTGCACAAGCATCCTGTCGGCCAGGGTACTCTTCCCATGGTCGATGTGAGCAATAATGCAAAAATTCCGTATCCTGTTCATGTAATCTGTTTTCATATAATCCGTGGCCATTTTAATGCTTGCGCAAAGATATTCAATTTTTGAAATATTAAATTGAAATCTAATCTTTTGGGGCAGGGTTTTTATTGAATTAACCTTAGGATTTCCTGTACTATTTCCCGGGTAGTTTTGTAGCCTTCGGGCCATTCGCTCTCCCTTGGCCCGGCAATATTTAAAATTTCAATTTTATTAGTGCGAAACCAGCCCTTAACTTCAGAGAATAATGACGAATTGATTTGATTTGTGGGGTGAATTACCAAAACAGGTTTTTGCTTTTCAATAGCTGTTTGATAGGTAAATTGGGTGCCACCTGAAAGATTTTCAGGCGCAATGATGAGTGTGCCGTCGGAATCCATCACATTTTTTATTGTTCTGAAAGTGTATTCTGCCTCATTGGTTTCTGTAAGCGGGTACTTCTTGTCAATTGCGCCATCTTCCGCCAGTCGCCCTTTGGGACACCAACCGCCGCAAGGAAAGTTAAGTTCCATGCATACATCCAACGCAGCGCGATCGACTCCGGTTTGTCCGCCTGAAATTATTTTTGGCATACTATTTGTAATTTTTTAGTAGCTATGAAAACAGTTAAAATGAAATTTTTAATCCACATATAAAACACCATTACAGTCAGAACGCAATTTGCTGTTTTTTCATAAGTTTGGTTTAGTTAGGTTTAGTTTTGATCCCGGGGCAGAGGCTCCGGGATTTTCTTTTGTATTAATCCGCGATGAACACCCATCCGGATTTTTTTGTGATTTATTGCAGTTTTAAGCTCAAAACACTCCACGAATTTACTAATTTCGGGAAATTAACAACTAAAATTATTCAACGATAAAAGCCAGCTAAAATGAAAAAATTATTTGTTCCAATCCTACTGTTGTTTTTTTCCATTCAACTAAACGCTCAAAAGTATCAGCCTACCTGGGAGTCAATTGACAGCCGGCCAGTGCCACAGTGGTTCGAAGATGTGAAATTTGGCATTTTCATTCACTGGGGAGTTTATGCTGTTCCGGCCTGGGCGCCTGCCGATGCCGACATCGGTATCTACGCCAAATATTCGGAATGGTATTGGTGGCGGAAAAATGAAGACAGTGAGGCCGGGAAACTATTCCGCGATTATCACAACCAAATGTATGGCGAGGATTTTAAATACCAGGATTTTGCGCCCAAGTGGAAAGCGCAGCATTTTGAACCCGATCAATGGGCAAATGTATTTAAAAAAGCCGGCGCCAAATATGTGGTACTCACATCGAAACATCACGAAGGTTTTACCCTTTGGCCCAGCGAACAAAGCTGGAACTGGAACAGTGTGGATATTGGTCCACACCGCGATTTGTGTGGCGATCTGACCACAGCAGTAAAAGATGCCGGTTTGCACATGGGATTTTACTATTCGCTTTATGAATGGTACAATCCGCTGTATCACAACAACCTTGAAAAATATGTGGACAATCACATGATTCCGCAGATGAAAGATTTGGTTAACCGCTACGAACCCGATATTTTCTGGACCGACGGAGAATGGGATCATCCCAGCGAAAAATGGAAAAGCACGGAATTCCTGGCCTGGTTATATAACGAATCGCCGGTGAAAGATCGCGTTGCAGTGAACGACCGCTGGGGAGAAGAAACCCGTGGCGTGCATGGTGGTTATTTCACCACCGAATATGATTTGGTGCACGACCGCGAAGGAGTGGGCGAAGCGGAACGCCCATGGGAGGAGTGCCGTGGAATTGGGACTTCCTTTGGATATAACCAGGTTGAAGACCTTGATAATTATATGAGCTCAGATGAATTGGTGGATCTGCTCATTGCCAAAGTTGCCGGGGGCGGAAATCTTTTACTCGATATTGGTCCAACTGCCGACGGACGAATTCCGGTAATCCAACAGCAACGTTTGCTCGACATGGGCAAATGGTTGGACATTAACGGGGAAGCTATTTACGAAACCCGTAAGTGGGAAGGTGCAGCCAGCAACGATACCGAAAATATTTACTTTACCAAAAAAGGAAATGATTTGTATGTTCTCTACACCAAATTTCCTGAAAAACCGTTTACCGTAAACGGAATTAAAAATGCGGGAAAAGTTTCCATGATTGGATTCAACGGAAATGTAAAAACAAAAAAATCGGGAAATTCAATCACCATAACTCCACCGGCTTTAACTCCTGTAACTAATCCCAGTTCGTATGCCTGGGTATTCAAAATTGAAAATGCATTATAGGAACATTTTAATTTAAAATATATAACAATGAACAAAGCACAAGGATTTTTAAAAAACCACAAACTTTATTCATCGGAAATTGACATTAAATCGATTACCGATGATTTTATTTCCGAAATGAAAAACGGTCTGGAAGGAAAATCAGGTTCGCTGCAAATGATTCCAACCTGGTTAAGTGCCGAGGGAAAAATTAAACCCAACGAACCGGTTGTAGCCATCGATGCGGGAGGTACCAACTTCAGGGCGGTAAAAATGACGTTCGACAATAATCTGAATCTGGTTACTGAAAATCTGCAGCAACGCAAAATGCCTGCCATCGATGAGGAGTTGTCGAACAAGGAATTTTTTGCCACACTGGCCGCTTATCTTACCAGTTATAAGGATGTTTCAGAAAAAATCGGGTTCTGCTTTTCCTATGCAGTTGAGATGTTTCCCAACAAAGACGGTAAACTACTGGAATGGAGCAAGGAAGTAAAAGCACCCGAAGTAATTGGCAAGATGGTGGGTGAAAACCTGCTCAACGCTATGGGCACACCTGAGAAAAAGATTGTTTTGATGAACGACACGGTTTCAACGCTTTTGGCTGGCCAGGCTGCTACGGCAGGGCGCAAGTTCGATACCTACATTGGGTTTATTCTGGGCACGGGAACCAACGCATGTTACATCGAGAAAAACAAAAACATTTCAAAAACAGCTGACCTCGATCCGAAAGGGAATATGATTATCAACATCGAATCGGGCAATTTCAGTATGATGCCGCGCACCGATATCGATATTGCTTTCGATAATACCACAAAACAGCCCGGACGTTATACATTCGAAAAAATGATTTCGGGCGGCTATTTTGGCGGACTTTGCACCGCCGCATTGAAAATGGCTGCTGCTGAAGATGTTTTCAGTTCCGAGACCAGGGTTAAAATGAAAAACATGGATGAACTCACTTCTGAGGAAGTTAACAATTTCGTTTGTGGTATCGATTTGCCTGCCAATACGCTTTCCACAGTTTTGGTAAGCAAGGAAGACAAGGATGCTGCTGCTGAAATTATCAATGCGCTGATTACTCGTGCTGCCAAATTAACGGCTGCAAGTCTGGCCGCAGTAATTCTGAAAACCGGCAAGGGAAAATCGGCAGATAAGCCCGTACTGATGACCATTGAAGGAACCACTTTCTACAAAATGAATAATTTCCAGGTGATGTTCGAAGCCTTCCTGCAGGGATTCTTCTCAGGTGAAAACCGTCGTTTTTATGAGATTGTGGAAGTACCCAATTCGAGCCTCATAGGTGCGGGGATTGCCGCCATTGTAAACTAATACAACTTCTTCAACTTTAATCCTGACGGGGCTCCAAGCCCCGTTAGGGTTTTATGTGTAATCACTATTGAAAAAACTTCTTGATAACCGAAAAGAGATCCTCTTTCATTAACGGTTTGGCCAGGTAATCATTGCATCCGGCGGCCAGAGCCTTCTCTCTGTCGCTTGCCAGTGCGTAGGCCGTTTGGGCGATAATTATGGAATTTTTGTTCAGTTCATTAATTTTAATTGCTGCCGTGTAACCATCCATTACCGGCATTTTTATATCCATTAGCACCAGGTCGATATACCCGTTTGATTGGTACTGCTCCACAGCCTCTTTGCCATTTTGTGCATACAGAATTTTTTTACATTTTCCTTTCAAAAGTTCCGAGAGATAAATGCGTGCAACCTCATCGTCATCAGCCACCAAAACAGAAAGTTGGCTCAGGATTTCGTCGGAGGTACGTCCTGCTTGTTTTTTGCCAGCCTCAAGTGCAGAATTTAACCGATCGTTTTCCCTTGTTTTTCGGGTTTTTTCCATAAGGTTTTGTTCCAGTTTTTTTTCTTTCGATACATCGAAAAAAACAATTTGAAACAGTATGTCGTCTCCGTTGATGCCTGAAAAAGGTTTGGCAAAAAGCCGTATAAATATAGAACTATCCTCTTTATTCAGCTTCAGGTCACAATCATTATCCTCTTTACCCAGTTGGATTTCCTTCATAAAATTGTTGAAAATATTTTGATATCCATCTTTAAACAACTGGAGGAAATCCATTTCAAGCAACTCACTCTTTTCTTTCCCAAGCAAACGGCAGGTAGTGTTATTCACTTCTTTTATCCGGTAATCAGGATTGATGATAAGGTTCCCAATGGGAGCTTCATGAAAGAGACCGGCGAAATATTCTTTTTCACGGTAAAGCTTTTCGAATGCTTGCTGCAGTTGAGATTTCCATTTTTGAGGCTCATCTTGGTGCAATGAACTTAATTTCTCAATAAGCGCTTTCAGATTATCATCGTATTCTTTCATAGTTGAATATGTAATTAAACAATACGAATATATCTTTTTTTAACAGAAAAAAGAAGTTAAACATTGATAAAGGGAATAATGATATTTGAAAAGAAAAAGAAAAGGGCAGCTCAACAGCCGCCCTTCTTATTTTAACCCCCAAACACACAAGCAATACAGAACGTATTGCACTTCAAATATAATGATATCTTTTTCAGCACCAAAGCAAATAGATATTTTTTTGAAAAAATCAGCAATTGCAGCTTATGAAATAATGAACCAGTGATGCCAGTGCAGCTCCCGCAACCGGTCCCAGTGCAGGAATCCAGGAATAGGCCCAGTCCGAATTGTCTTTATTATTTTTTATGGGAAGCAACCAGTGTACAATTCTCGGCCCCAAATCTCTTGCAGGGTTAATGGCGTAACCGGTAGTTCCCCCCAAACTCAATCCAATAGAGAAAACTACCAGTGCAACAGGGAGGGCTCCCAGCGAACCAAGACCAACTTTAGTGCTTCCAAAACTTTCATACTTGAGTTGGGGCATTGTTATAAGCAGCACTGCCAGAACAAGAATAAAAGTTCCTACTGTTTCAGAGAAAAAATTATTGCGGTAGTGCCTTATGGCAGGTGCTGTACAAAAGCAGGCTTTTTTGGCCCCGGGCGTCTGAGTAGCATTAAAATGGTTTTTAAAGAAAATGTAAACGGTTAAGGCCCCCAGCATGGCCCCCAGCATTTGTGCCAGTATGAATGGTGCTACTTTTGCCCATTCGAATAAGCCGCTGAATGCCAGCCCCAGCGTAACTGCAGGATTGATGTGTGCCCCGCTTAAATCGGCAGTGGACAGAACAGCCACAAAAACAGCCATTCCCCATCCGGCGGTAATGACAATCCAGCCTGCTCCCTGACTGTGTGTTTTATCGAGATTCACGTTGGCAACCACACCATTTCCCAATACAATTAAAATGAATGTACCCAAAAGTTCTCCAAATAGTTCAATCATCATTTGTTTTCGTTTTTGTCTTCAAAGAAGTAGTTTTTAGCAATATTTTTAAAATTTTCAACTTGTTTCTGCTGCCATTTTTTATCTTTCCCCAGTTCTTTTGCCATTAATTCAGCTACTTTGGGGGCAAGTTTTACACTTTCGCGGGCATCGAGGAAAAGCGCACGGGTACGACGAGCCAAAAAGTCTTCAACAGTGCGTGCCCACTCTTTTCGTACTGCCCAGGCTACCTGCGATTTCCTGATTTTCAGTTTTTCGCTCAACCAGCCATCCCACGCTTTATCTTCTTCGCCAATGGAAAGTACTTTTTCTTTGTCAATTCCGTAGGGTGACATCGGGTCGGTGTAGGGATCGATGTCCATGCGGAACCCGTGAATGGGCAGGTGTCTTGTTACGCATTCCCTTTCGGGCAGTCCTCCCAGCATGATGGCTTTTTCTATGGTGTCTTCCGCCATTTTCCGGTAGGTAGTCCATTTGCCTCCAATAATGGTGATTAATCCTGAAACGGAGATTAAAACTTTGTGCCCGCGTGAAATTTCTTTGGTTGCTTTCCCTTCGCCTTCGGGTTTTGCCAATGGGCGTAAACCGGCAAAAACACTTAGTACATCTTCCCGCCGGGGTTTTTTCATGAGGTACTGGCCGGCAGTTTCGAGTACAAAATCGATTTCTGAATTCAGGGCAACCGGCTCGAGTGAATGATTATCGATGAGCGTGTCGGTAGTTCCAACAACAATATGGTTGTGCCACGGAACGGCAAACATCACACGGCCATCGGAAGTTTGCGGAACCATAATGGCAAAATCCCCGGGCAGGAAACTTTTATCCAGTATCAAATGAATACCCTGGCTGGGCGTAATCATTTGGGGTTTTTCCGGTTCATCCATCTGAATAATTTCATCGGCAAAAACGCCGGTGGCATTGACAACAACTTTTGATTTAATTTTAAATTTATCACCGGTTTCTTCATCCACGGCTTCAACGCCGCTTATTAATTCGCCGTCTTTGATGAGATTATTTACTTTGCAGTAGTTGAGCATTGTAGCGCCATAATCGCTGGCTGTCATGGCCAGGCTGATGGCCATGCGTGAATCGTCGAACTGGCCATCCTGGTAAATTACGCCTCCGGTAAGTCCATCTGCCGAAATGGTTGGCAATGCTTCCAGGGTTTCTGTTCGCGAGAGATGTTTCGACGGCCCGAGTCCAAGTTTTCCGGCCATAAGGTCATAAACTTTCAGTCCAACTGTGTAAAACGGCCCGCCCCACCATTCATAATTAGGAATAACAAACGACTGGTTGGTAACCAGATGCGGAGCGTTTTTAAACATGAGGCCGCGTTCTTTCAGCGCTTCAAACACCAGCGAAACATCGCCTTGCTGCAAGTAGCGCACTCCGCCATGCACCAGTTTTGTACTGCGGCTCGAGGTTCCTTTTGAAAAATCGACCTGTTCGAGCAGGAGGGTTTTATATCCGCGTGAAGCAGCGTCCACAGCGCATCCCAAACCAGTTGCACCACCGCCGATTACTACGATGTCCCACTCGTTCTTTTTTACTTTTTTTAGCAAAGAATCCCTTTCCATACTCTTCATTATATTAATCGTTATTAAACATCTATCCTGAAATTTTAATGTGATTCGTACCAGTTTTTACTGCGCTCAACTGCCTTTTTCCAATTCATGGTTACCTGTTTGAATTTTTCCGGATCTTCCTGCGGTACAAAAGTGCGGTCGATTTGCCACTGTTTTTTTATTTCTTCCAGATTTTTCCAGAAGCCTGTGGCAAGGCCGGCCAGATAAGCAGCTCCCAAAGCGGTTGTCTCGATAGTTTTTGGACGTGCCACTTTATTGCTGATCGCTTCTGCCTGGATTTGCATTAAAAGGTTGTTTACCGCTGCCCCGCCATCCACACGCAGTTCGTGCAGGTCGATTCCTGAGTCGTCCACCATGGTTTCGATTACTTCCATCGATTGAAAAGCTATGGCATCCAGCGCGGCACGTGCAATATGTGCTTTACTGGTTCCGCGGCTCAATCCAATTATTGTGCCTGTGGCGTACTGATCCCAGTGCGGGGCACCAAGTCCCACAAAT
>JBNJGR010000033.1:0-18222 GCA_051747885.1 Bacteroidota bacterium
GAACAACAGGATTTATTTTTCGGCTTATGCCGGCCGCGACGATTTTGGCTATAAAAATGAGTTTGGTTTCGATTGGGGCAGCATTACCGGAACGTTCAGATGGAACCATATTTTTAGTGAGAAACTGTTTTCGAATACCTCGTTAATTTTCAGCAATTATTCATACGACATTTCAATAATGCGTGACTTTGATGTGGTAATCCGCTCCAAAATTGAGGATTTCAATTTTAAACAGGATTTTTCTTTTTACGCCAATTCAAACAACACCCTGAAGTTTGGGGGAAATGCAATTTTGCATTCGGTTTTGCCGGGCGAAATTTCTGTGAATGGAAATTCCCGCTACACTCCTCCTGCCGATATTTCAGAACGAAAAGCCATTGAATGGGCAGCCTATGTTTCAAATAACCAGCGTGTTTCTGAAAAATTGCAATTGTATTACGGGCTTCGCATGGAGCTGTTCAGCAATATTGGGCCGGGCGAATTTTACCAGTTTAATGAAATGGGAGAATTGTCGGACACCATTACCCTGGACAGGACAGAATTCTTTAAAACGCAGGGAGGAGTTAGTCCGCGTTTGGGAATCAACTACCTGATTAACAGCCGGAGTTCTGTAAAATTGTCGTACAACAGGATGTACCAGTTTTTGCATTTGTTGTCGAACACTACAACTACCACACCCACTGATTTGTGGTTACCCAGCAGTAACAATGTAAAGCCAAAAATATCCGATCAGTTTTCCGCCGGGTATTTCAGAAATTTTTTTGATAACGAATTTGAAACGTCGCTGGAAGTGTATTACAGGGATTTAAAAAACCAGATTGACTATAAAAACGGGGCCGAACTGATTTTTAACTCCACAGTGGAAGCCGAACTTGTTTTTGGCCGCGGCTGGGCTTACGGCGCCGAACTGATGATGAAACGTAATTACGGGCGACTGCATGGTTGGTTGAGCTACACGTGGTCGAAAACCATGCGGCAGTTCGATGATATAAATAACGGAAAGGCGTTCCCTGCGCGTCACGACCGCACGCACGACATTTCGGTAGTGGGAATGTACGACATCAATGACAAGCTTAAATTATCGGCTACCTGGATTTATTATACCGGCAATGCCGTTACATTCCCCAGCGGAAGGTATGAAATTGACGGAAAAACTATTGGCTACTACACCGAACGAAACGGCTACCGGATGCCTGATTACCACAGGCTGGATTTGGGTTTGGTTTGGCAACGTAAAAAAACCGACAAATTTGAATCAAGCTGGAATTTTTCGGTGTACAATGCATATGCGCGCGAAAATGCCTACTTTATTCAGTTCAGGGAAAAAGAAGACAACCCGGGAGTGACCGAGGCGGTGCAGGTGTCGCTTTTCAGGGCAATTCCGTCGGTTAGCTACAAGTTTAAATTTTAACCAATGACTAATGACTAATGACCAGTGACAAATGAATAAATATTATTACATACTATTTTTGTTTTTTCTTACCGGCTGTGAAAAAGTTATCGAGGTAGATTTGAATGAAGCCAGCCCTGCCATTGTAATTGAAGGTAACCTGAATTCCCGGAGCGGTGAAATGGAGGTAAAAGTTTCGAAAACAGGGAGTTATTTCGGTAATGATGAATTGCAGAAAGTGAATGATGCCACGGTTTTTTTCGAACATCACAGCGGCGCTGTTTTTCCTGTTGACGAAACTGCGGATGGTGTGTACCAAAAAAATAATTTGCAGGTTCAGCCCGGAAACGAATACCGGCTTTTAGTTGAAGTGGACGGGGTGGAATACGCTGCCCGTTCGTTTTTGAACACAGAAATTCCTATCGATTCGCTCAGTTACCGGCTATACGACAGAATTGCTTTTTTTGACGGCGGATACAGGTTGTCGCTTTACTTCTCCGATCCGCCCGAGGTTGAAAATTTTTACCGGGTAAAAGTGTATAAGAACGATACGGTGCAAAATGATGTAAACGATTTAATTGTTTTTGACGATACCGGGATTAACGGTAAATATGTTGAAGTAACCCTGCGTGGCCAGCGTTTCGATGAAGGCGACACTGCCCGTGTAGAATTTCTCACGCTCGATAAACCTGTTTATGAATATTTTTCATCACTGCGCGAACTGGCCAATACGAATCCCGGTTCGCCGGCACCGGCCAATCCAATTTCTAACTTTTCAAACGACGCGCTGGGGTATTTTTCGGCCTGGTCGTATGATTCAAAGGATATTTTGATTGAAAAGCGTTAAAGTTTCCGGCAGAAATTTCCGCCCTGTTTTTTAGAAAGTCGTATTTTGCAAGTCAACTATTTCATATAAAACGAAACTACGATGAAACATTTATTTACTGCCGTTTTTGTTATTTCCGTGCTATTTACTTCCTGCAATCAGACCCCATCTTCAGTAGAAAATGAGGGATTAAAAGATGTGACCGATTTATATGTTGGCACGGCTGTTAATTACCGTCAGGTAACTGCCGACGACACGCTGCATTCAATTATTGTGAATGAATTTAACAGCATTACACCCGAGAATGAAATGAAAATGTACAGTGTGCTGGCAAGTCCCGGAGAATACCGCTGGAATGGTGTCGATACAATGGTTGCATTTGCCAGGCAACATGATAAAAGGCTTTTTGGCCATTGCCTGATTTGGCATTCGGGGACACCCGGCTGGCTCACCGAAATGGAACACGACAGCACCTCGCTTTCAAATTTCATGAAAGAATATATCCACACTTATGTTTCAAGGTACAAGAATGATGTGGACGGCTGGGATGTGGTAAATGAAGCCATTACCGACAGCGCCGGCGCCATGCGCGAAACTTACTGGTACAATAATTTGGGTGAGTCATACATCGACCAGGCTTTCCGTGCTGCCCACGAAGCGGATCCGGAGGCCGTTCTGTTTATTAACGATTATAATAACGAACGCGACACAGTGAAAATGAATGCTACCATCGATTTGATAAACCGGTTGAAAAGCAGAGGTGTGCCGGTTTCGGGAATCGGCCTGCAAATGCACACCCGAATGGACATTCCGGATGATATCATTGCACTCAATCTCAAAAAAGCTGCTGCAACAGGTTTGCAGGTGCACCTCTCGGAAGTGGATGTAATTTTTAACCGGCACAACGACCAACCCGGCGGCGGCGAGCAGATTTACCCGGAACTGACCGAAGAATTGTTACAGCAGCAGGGTGAAAAATACCGCAAAATTGCAGAAATGTATCGCGAAATTGTTCCTGAAGACCAGCAGTACGGAATTACCGTTTGGGGGTTTAACGACCGTACATCGTGGATTCCCGGATTCTTTGGGATGAAAGACTGGCCCACGCTGTACGACGAAAATTTGCAGAAAAAACCGGCTTATTCGGGTTTTAAAGAAGGATTGTCAGAATAATATTCAAGAAAAATCAGAAATGAAACGGTTTCAATTTATAACACTTCTATTCGCTTGCGTTGCTTTTACTTCCTGCACAAATTCAAATGAAAATCCTTTTTGGGGAGACGGAGAAGAACAGTTTGAGGTGCAGCAAATTTTTGATGACGAACGTTTTCCCAATGTGGTTGTGGCTGCTGACGGAACGGTTGTTGCCACCTGGGGAAGCGAAAATTTCAGGGTGCGCCGCAGCGAAGATGGAGGTAAAACCTGGGAACCGGAAATAACAGTTGCCAATCCCGGTTTTCAGGGTGGCGGAACTACAGTGGATGAAACTACCGGCGATATGCTGGTTTTTGTGGAAGAAGGTCATCCGGTGGCGCCGTTGCATGTTTACCGGAGCAAAGACAACGGGAAAACCTGGAAGGAGGAAGGAATAACGATTCTGCCCAATTCACTGGGGCACATTCCTTCCATGCACATGAACGAACACGGAATTACCCTGGAAAAAGGAGAATATGCAGGCCGACTGATTCGGTCAACTCGTTTTTACGGCGGCGGTAACGGCCGTGAATTTTGGGATGAACATTATACCAACGCCATGTTTAGCGACGATGGCGGCCAAACCTGGCAAACCAGCGAGCCTTTCCCGGCAATGGGTACCGGGGAAGCTGCCATTGCAGAACTTTCTGACGGAACGCTTTATTACAACTCGCGCCGGCACAAATCAACCGAAGGGCTTAACCCCCGTATGCGTTACATCGCCAGGAGTTACGACGGCGGCCAAACCTGGGATGACCTCTCGGTTAGCGATGTGTTGCCCGATGGTGCACAGCATACCGATTACGGATTGATGGCCGGTCTGGTAAGGCTTCCTGTCAACGGGCACGACATCCTGCTTTTTAGCAACATTGACGTGCCTGCCAATCAGAAAGACGAGGATGTTCCTTTTGAGTTACGAACTTCGAGGCGTTTTAACGGAACGGTTTGGGCGAGTTTCGACGGCGGAAAAACCTGGCCGGTAAAACGGGTGGTGGATGAAGGAAGTTTTGCCTATTCATCGCTAACTGCGGGGCGTGAAGGAACACCTTCGGAAGGCTGTGTTTACTTGTTTTATGAAAGCGACGGCGGTGCAAAAATGGCCCGGTTTAATCTTGCCTGGCTAACCGAAGGTCGGCACTGGAAAGAGTTTCTGCCGGAGGATTAATACCGATTAGTGTTTAATTTTAATCATCAATTTTACTTCGTTCATTTCTGATTATTAAACATCTATCGGCATTATACCGCTAATATTTATGAGTAATTTTGTCTATAAAATGGTATAAAACAAAAAACCCTGAAGGCGGGGAGCCTTCAAGGCCTGAATTGAATGGTTGGCTATTTCAATTTCTTGTTTCTATATGTATATTCTCAAACCGGACAAAAGGTAACCCTCCTTTTTAATTTTTTTTATCACCAACCCACCAATTTGAATATTGATTTTTCTGTGAATCCCATGGTTTCTGACTTTTGCCTTGTTGTAATTTTTTTTGAAATTTTCTCCGAATAGTGTTCGGAAAAAAGTATCGGCATGTTGTACCGATTAGTGTTTAATTTTAATCATCAATTTCACTTCGTTCATTTCTGATTATTAAACATCTATCGGCATTATACCGCTAATATTTATGAGTAATTTTGTCTATTAAATGGTATTATTTGGCGCGGCTATTTAACCAGTTATGGAAATAAAAAATTCCTATTTAATTTCCATCAATTCTTCCACCAAGCCTGCTGATTCATTGTTTGGTGCTGAAATTTTTAAATCTGTTTTTCTTAAAAGTTTAACTGGCCAGCCTGAATCCAGCTTCCGCGTAACAGTTAATTTCTCAGATGCTCCAAAATCGATAGAATTTAATAGTGCAGAAAACATTCCGTTCATTTGGTCAGTAATTTGGGTAGCACTGGTGTCAGCAACCATTTTATCAATTGTACCGGAAACCTGATTTGAGGCACCAGCTAGTAAATCTTTATAAGCCTTAAAATCAAAACTTTTTTCTTCAACAATATTATAATTTTTTGAATCACTGGCTTTTGTCACATATGTTTTCACCTCAGCACCGTTGAAATTCTGTAATTTGAATGGATTGGCACTGGTATCCATTGCAAAAAGGGTATCAGTAAACGAATATTGAATTTTGTAAGAATAGAGAAGTAAGTCAATTATGTGTAAGGCTTCACTTTTTGACTCAAGCGATGATGATAATTCGTTTAACTGAACGGTTGCTTCGTGTAATTTCTCCGGTGTTTTATTTTTTAGTATGTTCAATATTTCAACCCGGGATTTATTCAGGTTAGCCTCATATTCTTTGCTGTTTATAATTTCGGGGGTTAATGAATCCTTTTTAATTTTAATATCAATTTCGAAGCTTTGATTATCTGAAAGTTCATTCAATAAATTTTTATAATAGTTACTGCCTGAATTAACCAATTGATTTTCTGTTTTAAATTTTATGAAGTAACTACTATCTGTAACTGAGGAAATTATAATTTCACTTTCGCTAGTTAAAGTGGTGTCTTTAACGGATTTCCCATTTTTAATTTCTTTTCCCGAAAGTTGAATCGATATTTGTTTGGTTTCTCCTTCTTTCCAGTCCATTTCCTGAGCAAACTGTTGACAAAAGCCGGTGCTATAAATTGTTAGCAATAGGATAAGGAATAAGTAATGTTTTTTCATTTAATTTTCAATTTACTTGTAATTCATTGAGTCAGCTGTTAGTAAATGCTTTTTTGTATTTAAAATGCGTGGTCACGAAATAGTGGATTCCTGTGCATTGCGTGCAAAATACAACAATGCGCTGAAATTTTAACTGATAGCAAGCGTAGATTTATTCTAAATAAAAATAAGAGGACCAGTAACTTCAAGGGTATTTGGGGTGACAAACTAGTGTTATGTCAACTATACTCTATTAAGATTGTCATTTCGAATCTGAGACACGAGGATGAGAAATCTCTGTATTGCAGCAGATTTCTCCCAAAGGTCGAAATGACAAAATATGAAGGACATAACAGTAGATCTGGTCGAGTTGACTTTGATTACAATCAACCCCCAAAATTCTCCTTTAAATATTCAGAAAAAAACCAAAAGGTAACCTTGTTATTTTTATGTATAGTCACACACACACTTTCTCTGGTTTGCAGGGAATTATGTTATATGTCATTTTTAAATAACAAAAATGTGTTTTACCTTGTTGTTCGTAAATACTCCCGGTTTAAATTAGCCGGCTCACATCAAACTATTATGAAGTCATTTAATTTAAGTATAAAATTTATTTTTTTAATTCTGACTCTTGTATTTTGTGTCAATTGTGTAGCTCAAAGTCCTGAATCAAAATTTAATCTCGATTTTGAAAAAAACAACCTCAAAAGTAAACTGCCGGATGGTTGGTTCCCGTGGGGGAATTACGATTTGCTAATAGATTCCGTCAATGTTTACTCCGGAGTCTATTCTGCTTTGATAGTTTCCGATGCCGGGGGAAGTACTTTTGGAAGTATTGCTTACCGAATTCCTGCAAAGTATAAAGGCTCTCAAATTGTTCTGGAAGGCTACATGAAAACCGAAAATGTAGAAAACGGATTTGCCGGATTACTCTTACGCATTGACGGTAACGGGAGTACACTTGCTTTTGATAATATGCAAAGTCAAGATGTTAAAGGTACAAATGATTGGGATAAATATACAGTCAAGCTGAATTTTCCACAGGGGGCTGAAGAAATATTTGTTGCAGGTATTCTTGTTGGAAATGGAAAAGCCTGGTTCGACAACTTTACTCTTTCTATTGACGGGAAAAACATTCAATTTGTGGAAGAAATTGAAAAGGAAATTTCCAAAGTTCAGATGGATAAAGAATTTGACAATGGTTCCGGATTTAAGATTGAAAGCCTCACCGATGAACAAAAAGAGGAACTTTTTAAAATTGGGAAGATATGGGGATTCCTGAAATACTATCATCCTCTAGTGGCAAAAGGAGAAGTAAACTGGGATTATGAACTTTTCAGAATTTTACCAAAAACTTTATCGGGAGATTTTAATTCAGAGGTTTTAGATTGGATTAAAAAGCTTGGGCCTGTATCGAAAGATGAAACACAGAAGGACGATGTGACAGGAGCGAAACTGGAACCACCAACTTATTGGATTTCAGACCACGAATTTACAGGGAAAGAATTATCAGAAGTTCTTACAGGTATTAAAAATTCAATTAGGGAAAACTCTCACTATTACGTCTCACTTTTCCCAAACGTGAAGAATCCAAATTTTCAAAATGAAAATGCCTATCCGGATATGCGTTGGGATGACACCGGGTACCGGTTATTGGCATTGTTCAGGTATTGGAATATGATTGAATATTTCTTTCCCTATAAAAACCTGATAGAAAAAGATTGGGATAATGTATTAAATGAATATATCCCGAAAGTAATAGATTCACAGGATGAATTATCTTATAAGTTAACCATGCTGGAATTAATAGGTGAAATCCATGATACTCATGCAAATATCTGGTCTGATGATAGTGTTTTAAGTCAGTTCTTTGGAACAAACCAGGTGCCTGTGCAGGTAAGAATTATTGAAGATAAAGCTGTTGTAACAAAAATAACTGATCAGTTGAATGTTGATTCAAAAATACAGGTTGGAGATATTATAACGCAGATAAATGGTATTGAAACTGAAAAGATTATCGCTGAAAAGATAAAGCATTGTCCGGCGTCGAATTATCCGCGGAAACTATATAATGTATCAGATAAACTTTTAAGAACCAATGACAACAATCTGACCCTGACTCTTGAAAACCGGAAATTAACATACTCAGAAACAGTAAATACTGTTCCTCTTAGGAGTATAAATTTTAAAAATACTCAGTTAAAATCACACTCCGTATTAAATGAAAATGTTGGATATATTTACCCGGCTGCCCTGAAACAAGGAGAAATTGACACTATTATGAATTCGTTTTTAAATAAAAAAGGGGTGATAGTCGATCTTCGTTGTTATCCTTCTGATAATATTGTTTTCAGTTTAGGACGATTTCTAATGCCAGAACCTGTTGAATTCGTAAAGTTCTCACAAGCAAGTTTAACATCTCCCGGATTGTTCACTTTTACCAAACCCCTGGAAGTGGGCGAGGAAAATGAAGACTACTATAAGGGTAAAGTTGTAATACTTGTTGACGAATCTACAATAAGTCAGGCTGAATATACTACAATGGCCCTGAGAGTTGCGCCTGATGCTGTGGTAATTGGCAGTTCAACAGCCGGAGCTGACGGAAATGTTTCGACTATAATGTTACCAGGAAATATAAGAACAATGATTTCAGGAATCGGAGTTTACTATCCAGACGGTACAGAAACACAAAGAGTTGGAATTGTGCCTGACATAGAAGTAAAACCAACCATTGAGGCAATCAGGGAAGGCCGCGATGAATATTTGGAAAAGGCTTTGGAAATTATTGGAGAAAAGAAAAATTGATGGTAATGAATACCTCAGAAATAAAATTCAAACCATTATGAACTACAACCATAAGCAACTAAACTCTCCTTCAATTATTCGGGTTCGTCAAAATAATCGCAGTAAATTATGGTTCATTCAAATAATTTCAATTTTACTTTTGTTGCCACAGTTAACTATTCCCCAGGAAAAATTTTCCACGGAAGGATTGGGATTTAATTCTGTTTTTCAAAATGAAGTTCAGGGAAATTTTCAGGGGAAAGTTACCGGAATTCTTCATTTAGAATCGAAAGACGGAACCTCCGATCCATTTTCTTTTGCTGGATCAGAAGTTAAGCTAACAATTGTGCCAGACACAAACGTCATTTATGATGTTAGTTTCAAAAATTATTCGTTCGGTAATGATAAATTAAGGTTCAGGTATTCTACTTATAACCGGGCAAATGCATTATCCGTTTTCATTAATGGTGCAGAATATACAACAAGGCTGATAGACGGAGCATGTGAATTAGTATTGAAAGGGCTGGACTATAAATATTTTGACGAAGGTAATTCGGAACTTTTACTTCTTGCGTTTAATAAGGATGTGGGATTATCTCCCGGAAGTTGTAACGGTGAGCCTGAAATTTTTATTAAAAAAGGCAGCACCGTTGCAATGTCCATTTCAAAACAAAATTTTGATTATAAGAGGGGAACAGGTTATGTTGGTTTTTACCGTACTAAATTTATTGCCGACTCCCTTAATGGTGTTGGGAAAGAGGCTATTCCGGGATTAATTGAAAGGATTGATGGTTATGAACGTATTAAAATTGGATTGGCCAAACCAATACTTTCGTCAATGCCAGCTTATTATTTGAAAGAAAACTATGCTGGTATCTACTGGGCTTATTTTATTGAATGGTTGTTGTGGGGCAGAAATCCGCAAAAATATGATTGGGAGTCGTATTACAACGAAAAGAATTTGAGTATGACTCATGATCTTAAAATTGCGTTTGAGTATTATAAATACGATTATAATCTGTTGGTAACGAAAAGTGATAAACAATTAACCTATGATGATATGAAAGTCGTTAAAACTATTTACGAAAAATGGTGGGAGGAAAATAAACATCTTTCAATGAGTAAACTCCGCGAAAAATATGATAACGATGAAATATGGAAACAAAGTCCATTTGCATGGAAATAGTTCGTTTACATAGTTTCTTACATTTATTTTGAAGGAAGATAATGCATGAATTTTTAAAAATGAAACAGCTTGTATTTGTATTTTTCTTGTTATCGCTTTCACAATTTTCGTTTGGTCAAACGGTGAAATGCAAATGCTTTGATGGTATTGGTTCATCTGAAAATGATACACCCGTCTTAACCATCGAATTTGATAATGGTGTTAATCTCTCGGTTTGCGGATATTTGAAAGAAAGAAAATCAAATACAGAAGTTATACTATCTGAATTTGACATATTTAATTGTAATACAGGACAATCTGTGTTTCAGTTTGGAGCTCTCCAAACATATAACATTAAGTCCAAAACTGATTCGTTAATTATCACTGAGTTAAAATATTTACCAGCAGGTAAGAACTGGAAACGGGAGTTCGTTCCACTAACTCAACTGGAAATTTTTGAACAGGATGATACCATTACAGCTTCTTTGCCAAAAAGTGTATATAATGAAGTTGACATTGACCCAACTGAAGTTGAAAATTTTTTTAATGAACTGGAACAGTTAAAAGGGAAAGGTAATAATTCAGAGTTAGAGATTATCGTTGGGAAACTGGAAGTCCTGACCTTGAACGGAAATACAGAAGCTAAGGCAATTTTAAATAATTTTCAGGAGTATTTTAATTGCAATATGGATGGGTCTTTACAGGAGTTATGGAACGATGCAACCTCAACAGTAATATGGCTGAAAAAATAATTTGTTTTTTATTCATGATAGTGTGCTTTTCTGCGGATTATTCAGAAATAAAAGAAGTAGAAAACTACACGGCAGAGTTTTGCTAATTTTTTCTATCTTTCGCCTTCAAAACAGAACTATGCCAAAATTCCCGCATTACCTGCAACCCGACGCCATGGACTGCGGTCCCACCTGCCTGCGGATCGTGGCCAAATATTTTGGGAAGCACTACAATCTTGAAACATTGCGGGATCTCACCTGGAAAACACGCGAAGGGGTTTCGCTGCTTACCATAAGCGACGCTGCCGAAAAAATTGGGTTTCGTTCGCAGGGTGTGCGGATAACGTTCGATAAAATTACCGAAATCCCGCTGCCGGCTATCATCCACTGGACACAAAATCATTTTGTGGTTCTCTACAAAATTAAAAAACGGGGCAAGAAGCTGGAGTTTCATGTTTCGGACCCGGCACACGGGTTGTTAAAATACAGCGAGGAAGAATTTGTGAAATTCTGGGCCTCGACTCAGCACGACAACGAACCTGCCGGTGTTGCGCTACTGCTTGAACCCACTTCCGATTTTTATGTGGAAGAAGGTGAAAAAGTAAAGAAAACGGGATTTGGTTATCTTTTTTCGTACCTGCGTCCCTACCGGAAACTTATTATTCAGTTACTTCTCGGATTCCTGGTTGGCAGTGTTATCAGTCTCATTTTCCCGTTCCTCACGCAGGCTATTGTAGATGTGGGTATATCCACCAATAATCTCAATTTTATTGTGCTGGTGCTGGTGGCACAACTGATTTTGACTGTCAGCCAAACGGCTGTGGGGTTCATCCGGAGCTGGATTATGCTCCACACCAGTGTACGGATAAGTATTTCGCTTATTTCCGATTTCCTGATAAAACTGATGAAACTGCCCATCCGCTTTTTCGATACCAAACTCATTGGTGATTTGCGTCAGCGAATTGAAGACAACCAGCGAATTCAAAATTTCCTAACCCGCAATCTGGTGAGCATGTCGTTCGGCATTTTCATATTTATTATTTACAGTTTTGTGATGGCTTACTACGATTGGACTATCCTGTTTGTTTTTTACGCCGGAAGCACATTGTATGTATTATGGATTTTACTATTCCTGAAAAAACGAAAAGAAATCGATTACAAACGTTTCAACGTGGCTTCGGCCAATCAAAGCAATGTTTACCAGCTGATAACCGGAATGCAGGAAATCAAGCTGAATAATTGTGAAAAACAGAAACGCTGGGAGTGGGAGCGGATTCAGGCAAAATTGTTTCGCGTGGGCGTAAAAGGTTTAATGCTGAACCAAAATCAGGAGGCCGGCTCCATTTTTATCAACCAGGTAAAAAATATTCTCATATCATTTATTGCCGCCAAATCGGTAATAGAAGGCGACATGACGCTGGGTATGATGATGGCAATTATCTATATTATTGGCCAGCTCAATAGTCCCATCAACGAATTTATCGGTTTTATCCGCGCCGGCCAGGATGCTAAAATCAGTTTGGAACGCCTGGGAGAAATCCATCAGCGTGACGATGAAGAGCAGGTGGAAGTGCAGAAAAATAATGAACTGCCCGAAAGAAAAGAAATAGCCATTTCAGATTTGTCATTTCATTACGAAGGACCAAAATCACCACGGGTGCTCGATAAAATTAATTTGGAAATACCCGAAAATAAAGTTACTGCCGTTGTTGGCGCCAGCGGAAGCGGAAAAACTACCCTCATAAAAATGATGCTTGGTTTTTATCCTCCCAACGAAGGGAAAATTGAAATTGGGGGAATCGGCCTGCAGCAATTCAATATGGAAATGTGGCGCAGCAACTGCGGTGTGGTGATGCAGGATGGTTTTATTTTTTCCGATACTATTGCCAACAACATTGCCGTGGCCGATGATTATCCGGATAAGGAAAAACTGAAACGTGCTGTGGAAATTGCCAACATCGGCGATTACATCGAGAGTCTTCCGCTACGATACAACACAAAAATAGGGCAGGAGGGAACCGGCCTGAGCCAGGGACAGAAACAGCGCATATTAATTGCCCGGGCGGTTTATAAAGATCCGAACTACCTCTTTTTCGATGAAGCGACCAACGCCCTCGATGCCAATAATGAAAAAGTCATTATGGGAAAACTTTCGGGATTTTTCGAGGGAAGGACTGTGGTTACTGTTGCACATCGTTTAAGCACGGTGAAAAGTGCTGATAAAATTGTGGTGCTGGAGAAAGGCCGGATTGTGGAAACAGGTACTCACGAGGAACTGGCCGCAAAAAAAGGAGTCTATTATGAGCTGGTGAGAAATCAACTTGAATTAGGGAGTTAGAAGCCCCCTTTTATTCCCCCAGTGGGGAAAAGAAGAATTGGATAAGGGTTAAAATGAAAAAAGACAATATACATAATTCGCAGTCAGGAGTTTCCCCCACAAGGGGAAATACCGAAGGGAAAGGGGGCTCCATAGAATTACGTTCCGACGAAGTCCAGGAAATCCTGGGTACACCACCGCGCTGGATTGTGCGTTGGGGAATAACCATTATGGCACTTGTGGTAGCTGTTTTGCTTGCCGGTAGTTACTTTTATAAATACCCCGATATTATTTCTTCCCGCATAATTATCCTTTCAGAAAACCCGCCGGTGCATATTGTGGCTAAATCCGCAGGAAAAATTGATAAACTTTTTGTTTCCAATAACCAGCAAGTGAATCAGGGCGATTTGCTCGCTGTTATTGAAAATACAGCAAATTATAACGATGCTTACCGGCTGCTCGCTAAACTTGATTCCATTAATGAAATTTTTGCCACCCCCGAAATGTTCAGGTTTGTCTCTTTTGACGAAAATTACAGCCTCGGGCAATACCATTCCTATTTATCATCGTTTGTTAGCCAGCTGCGTAGCTACCATACATTTTTAACCTTCAATCCTTACGACCAGCGGATTGAATCGCTTGAAGAGCAGGTAACTGACTACAGGGTTTACTTTAATAAATCGCGGGAGGAAATAAGCGTTTTGAGGCAGGATTATGAACTGGCTTTTGGTCAATTTTCCCGCGACTCATCCCTTTACCGTCAGCAACTTCTTTCTGAATCGGATTATGAAAAATCGAGGGCAGCCATGCTCAAGCAAAAATTTTCCTACCAAAATGCCATGACAGAACTGTCCAATATTCAAATGACAATGAATAACCTGCAGCAGCAAATCCGCGAGCAGCAGGTATTAAAAGCCGAGGCCGAAAATCAACTGCTGACCATGTTAAAAGAAAGATATGACAACCTCCGAAATCAACTCATCAGCTGGGAACAGGCATTTATATTGAAAACGTCTATTGAAGGACAAGTCACTTTCACTAATGTGTGGAGTGCCAATCAATATGTTACTACAGGGGATGTTGTATTTACAGTAGTCCCCGATCAGGAGCAGAACATTATCGGCAGGGCGCAGGTTCCCATTGCCGGCGCCGGCAAAATTGAACCCGGACAGCGGGTTAATATTAAGCTTGATAATTATCCGCACATGGAATTTGGAATAGTGGAAGGCAAAATAACCAACATATCGAAAGTTCCGGTAAGCACAGGTCAGGATGCATTTTATACGGTTGAAGTTGGATTGGTTAACAAATTGATAACAAATTATAACCGGGAATTACCATTTAATCAGGAGATGCAGGGCACGGCCGAAATTATTACCAAAGACCGGCGATTAATAGAGCGAATAGTAGATCCAATAATCTCTATGGCCAGAGAACGACTTTAACCCCCGGAAAATATTCTCCCTAAGTACACTTTTCAACTTTAAATTTTTAAAAAAAATATCCGAAACAGTTTGTTCTTTGCTCAAAATTAGTACTTTTGCGTGCCGTTTTTCAGGGTGAATAGATAAAATAGAGCCGGAAAAACATTGTTTTTATTGAAATTTAACATACTTTTGCAGTCCATTTTTAAGGATTATTAACTAAATAAAAAACAGGTATTTATGCCAACTATTCAACAATTAGTTAGGAAAGGAAGACAAACCCGGGTGGAGAAAAGTAAGTCTCCGGCCCTTGACTCATGCCCACAGCGTCGTGGCGTTTGTGTACGTGTTTACACAACAACACCCAAAAAACCGAATTCGGCCATGCGCAAAGTGGCAAGGGTTAGGTTAACCAACGGGAAAGAAGTGAACGCATATATTCCGGGCGAAGGACATAACCTGCAGGAACACTCCATTGTTTTGGTACGTGGTGGCAGGGTAAAAGATTTACCTGGTGTACGTTATCACCTTATTCGCGGAGCCCTCGATACCGCAGGTGTTGAAGGCCGTTTGCAGCGCCGTTCGAAATACGGTGCAAAAAGACCTAAGAAATAATTTAATTTTTTTAATAACAAAACTGGTTATTTAGTGGTTTGGTTGAGTAAGTAAGTCTCTCAAGTCTTCCGGAGACAAGCTGAAGACCGCCGAAGGGCAGCCGATTTAAATAACACTTAAAGAGTACAAAATGAGAAAGACAAAACCGAAGAAGCGGATTATTTTGCCGGACCCGATATTCAATGATGTATTGGTAACCCGGTTTGTCAACGACATGATGCAAGATGGGAAAAAATCAGTAGCGTATGCTATTTTTTATGATACGTTAAAACTGGTTGAACAACGTGTTAAAGATACTGAACTGACACCCCTTGAAATCTGGAAAAAAGCGTTGGAAAATGTTGCTCCGGCAGTTGAAGTTAAAAGCCGCCGTGTAGGTGGTGCTACATTTCAGGTTCCCATGGAAATAAGGCAGGAACGGAAAATGGCTATCAGTATTAAAAACATGATTTTATTTGCCCGTAAACGCTCGGGTAAATCAATGGCCGATAAACTTGCGGCAGAAGTTGTTGCTGCATACAACGGTGAGGGTGGTGCATTTAAACGTAAAGAAGATACCCATCGTATGGCCGAAGCAAACCGCGCTTTTGCACATTTCAGATTTTAGTTTAGTGGTAGTAAATGGTATAGTAAAGTAATCAGGATTAGTAAATTGGTAGTTAATATATGGCTAAGCAAGATCTGAAAAATACAAGAAACATTGGCATTATGGCTCACATCGATGCCGGTAAAACAACCGTTACCGAACGGATTTTGTTTTACACCGGACTTACCCATCGTTTGGGTGAAGTACATGATGGAGCAGCTACAATGGACTGGATGGAGCAGGAACAGGAACGGGGTATTACTATTACTTCGGCTGCTACTACTACCTTCTGGAAATATAAAGAACAGGAACATAAAATTAATATAATCGATACTCCCGGACACGTCGATTTTACTGTTGAAGTTGAACGTTCACTCCGGATACTCGACGGAACTGTGGCACTCTTTTGTGCCGTAGGTGGCGTTGAAGCGCAATCGGAAACTGTTTGGCGGCAGGCGGAAAAATATGGTGTGCCACGCATTGCTTTTGTGAATAAAATGGACCGTCAGGGTGCTGATTTCTTTAATGTATATAAAGAAATCCAGGAAAAACTCGGAGCAAATCCCATTCCTGTTCAAATTCCTATCGGTTCTGAAGAAAATTTTTCGGGAGTAATTGATTTAATTGAAATGAAAGCTGTTCGTTGGTACGACGATGAAAACATGGGAACCAATTACAGCCTGGAAGAAATTCCTGAAGATTTAAAAGAACAAGCCGAAGAATGGAGAGGGAAACTGGTTGAATCAGTTGCCGAAATTGATGATGATCTGTTGGAACGTTATTTCGAAGATCCGGATTCGATTACCAAGGAAGAAATGATTGCAGTTATCCGCAAGGCAACCATCGATGGCATAATTGTACCGTTAATGTGCGGTTCTGCGTTTAAAAACAAAGGCGTTCAACGTTTGCTCGATGCTGTTTGTTCTTTCCTTCCCAGCCCGCTCGATAAAGGCGATATAACCGGAATTAACCCGGCAACCCAAAAAGAAGAAAAGCGCACCGCCAATGTAGATGAACCAATGGCAGCTCTGGCATTTAAAATAGCCACCGATCCCTTTGTAGGCCGTTTGGCATACATGCGCGTTTATTCCGGGAAAATAGAGGCCGGAAGCCAGGTATTGAATATTCGCACCGGTAAAAAAGAGCGTATTTCGCGTCTTTACCAGATGCACTCCAACAAGCAAAATGCGAAAGATTTAATTGAAGCAGGTGATATTTGTGCCGCTGTAGGCTTTAAAGATATTCGTACCGGCGATACGCTTTGCGATGTAAAACATCACATAGAACTGGAAAGCATGGAATTTCCGGAGCCGGTAATTGGTATTGCCGTTGAACCAAAATCACAAAAAGATTTGGACCGACTGGGCAACGGACTGTCAAAACTGGCCGAAGAAGACCCAACATTCCAGGTTCAAACTGATCACGATTCAGGGCAAACCATCATCCGGGGAATGGGTGAGCTGCACCTCGAGATTATTATCGACCGTTTAAGAAGGGAATTCAAGGTTGAATGTAACCAGGGAACTCCGCAGGTTGCCTACAAGGAAGCTATCAGTCAACCTGTTGAATTCCGAGAAGTATTCAAAAAACAAACCGGTGGCCGTGGTAAATTTGCCGATATTCAGGTTAAAGTTGAACCGGCAGAAGAAGGCGTACAGGGCCTCGAGTTCATCGATAAAGTTAAAGGAGGAAATATTCCCCGTGAATACATTCCCTCTGTTCAGAAAGGTTTCGAAGATGCGATGTCGAACGGACCGCTTGCCGGATTCCCCGTTGACGGGCTTAAAGTTACTTTGCTCGATGGTTCGTTCCACCCCGTGGATTCAGACCAGTTGTCATTCGAAATATGCGCGAAACAGGCATTCAGGAATGCTGCCTCAAAAGCAGGTCCTAAATTGCTCGAACCCATTATGAACCTGGAAATTGTAACTCCGGAGGAATACATGGGTGATATTATTGCCGACCTGAACCGCAGGAGAGGCGAAGTTGCCGGAATGGAAACTAAAGGTAACGCGAAAGTTATTGAAGCCAATGTTCCACTGGCAGAACAGTTCGGTTATGTAACCGTATTGCGTACATTATCGTCAGGAAGAGCCACTTCTTCAATGGAATTCAGCCATTATCAGGAAGTACCGCGTGGCCTGGCAGAAAAAGTACTTGAACATGTACAAGGAAGAGTTGATTTATTATAAATATTTAATTGAGTTCTCATCATGAGCCAAAAGATCAGGATTAAGCTGAAATCGTACGATCATAATTTGGTTGACAAGTCGGCTGAGAAGATCGTAAAAACAGTAAAAACAACCGGAGCAGTTGTAAGCGGACCTATTCCGCTGCCAACGCACAAAAGGGTGTTTACTGTTTTGCGTTCCACCTTTGTAAATAAAAAATCAAGGGAACAGTTTCAATTGTCATCTTACAAAAGGTTGATCGACATCTACAGCTCAACTGCAAAAACAATTGACGCCTTAATGAAGCTGGAATTACCCAGTGGCGTTGAAGTAGAAATTAAAGTTTGATAATTTAAAAAAGTAGTC
>JBNJGR010000034.1:0-17936 GCA_051747885.1 Bacteroidota bacterium
CGAAGCGATATCGGCAGTTATTAAGGCTCCACCTTTTTCGGCCGACTCCACAACTATTGTAGCATCTGCCAAACCGGCAATAATCCGGTTGCGCCGGATAAAGTTGGCGGGGTCGATTTTGGTACCGCTCGGAAAATCGGCCACCAACCCGCCACTTTCCAGCATTTTACGTGCTGTGTCAGCATGCAGCGACGGATAAATTTTATCGAGACCGTGAGCCACAACACCAACTGTTGGAATGCCATATTTTAGTGCCATTTTGTGCGCCTGAATATCGATTCCATAAGCCAGCCCGCTCACAACCAAAATCGGATAATTTCGTTCAGAAAACGCTGTGATAAGTTTTTCGCAGGCATCTTTGCCGTAGTCAGTGGCATTACGCGTGCCAACAATACTTACAACACGCTGCATATCGAGATTCATATTCCCCTTGGAATATAATATTACAGGGGCATCGACACAATTTTTCAGCCTGCGCGGAAAGTTTTTATCCGTATAGAAAAGAATATCAATTTTGTACTTTTCTATAAATTTTAATTCCTTTTCAGCATGTTCGAAAATTTCTTTGTTTTTTATCCGTCTTGCATTCACTTCACCAATACCCGGAATTTTTTTAAGCGCCTGGAACGATTGACTAAAAACGTCTTCAACACTGCCTGCATACGCCACCAGGTTCCGCGCCAAAACACTCCCCACACCCGGGATGAGCGACAGTGCAATTCGGTATAAATATTCATTGCTCATGATTGTACGGCAGAAATTAAACGTTTATGCCAAGCAATTTATGCAAAACGGCCTCTATTTTTTTTCTGTCGTCGAAAGGCAACGCCGTTAAACTCACCGAAGGGTACTCGGCAATTCCTCGTCTTGTCCTTATGATCAGGGTTAAATCTGTCATTTTCCCAAACATTGAATTTTCGAAACGTGCGTTATGAAGCAATTGCTGAGGAAATTCAATGGCATGGAAGTCAGTTTTTCCAAACCTGACTGCTTTGTAATAGCGCAATAAAACCTTTGCATTGTCATCGCTAAACTCAATATACTGGTAATCGGCCACCTGAAAGAACAAAAACCAAAGTGCAAACACCCCAACCATTCCAATGGCATACAATGTATAATCTGTTAAAAACAACACCAGTGCAACCAGTGCAATTACAAGGCTTACCAGAAAAAACAGGCGGCGAAGTTTTACCACCCTCTTTTTATTTTTAATTACCATCAGCATTAATTTTTTTTGAAAAACAGGCTGTGGCCCCTGATTCAAAATTCATAAAACAAATTTATTTTAACTTTACCGCAATTTAGCAGGTAACCATGGGAAATTCAAACATTTATTCCAAAATAATTTACACGCGTTCGCCACAAACCGAACTTCGTGCGTGGGTTGAAAAATATGAAGCAGGAAAAGCATTTCTGGCTACTGAAAAAAAAGTGGATGAAATCTGGATGCCCCGATTCGATGATTTTTTCCAATCAGAAGGCATAAAAAAAGTAGTAATTCCGGCAGGCGAAAACAACAAGAAACTGGAATCGGTGGCAAAAATCTGGGAATTTCTTTCACAAAACGGAGCCGACCGCAAGTCATTGTTGATAAATATTGGTGGCGGAATGCTTACCGATTTAGCTGGTTATGCAGCTTCCACTTTTAAGCGCGGAGTCGATTTTCTGAACGTTCCAACCACCTTGCTTTCACAAGTGGATGCTTCGGTAGGCGGAAAAACCGGCATCAATTTTAATGGCCTGAAAAACGAAGTGGGGACTTTTAAAGAACCGGTGGCAGTTATCATTAATACTGATTTCCTGAAAACCATCGACCACGAAAATTTCATTTCCGGTTATGCCGAAATGATAAAACACGGCTTGATAAAAAGCCCGGAACACCTGGATGAATTAAAAATATTCGACTTTAGAAGCATTGATTATGAACAGCTTCAGGAAATAATCCGGCATTCAGTAGAAGTGAAAAAATATTTTGTTGCTAATGATTTTCAGGAAGGTGGTATTCGCAAAGCCCTGAATTTTGGACACACTGCCGGCCATGCATTTGAAAGCCTGGCAATGGAACAAAACCGGCCGGTACTGCACGGATACGCAGTTGCTTACGGAATGATTACCGAATTATTTTTATCTGAAAAAAAATGTGGCTTCCCGCTAAATGAGCAAAACGGTTTGATTGAGTGGCTGTTAAAAATTTACGGCAAACTACAAATTGGAAAATCCAATTTTGAAAGGCTTTTTGAGCTTATGACCCACGACAAAAAAAATGAATCGGGGCGAATTAACTTTACACTTCTTCCGAAAATTGGTGAGATTTCCATTAATCAAAACTGTGAAAAAGAGTTGATTTTTGAAGCTTTAAATTTTTATAAGAACTTAAAACCTTCGTGAGCCTGCGTGTTTTTGTGACTAAGCGCTTTATTTGAAAAAAGCCACAAAGTCGCGAAGACGCTAAGAATTCAATAAGAAAACCGAAAATGAGATATCGAATTTCAACGAATAAAAATAAAATAGAAGGGCGGATAAAACTTCCCGCATCCAAAAGTATCAGCAACCGGGTATTAATCATAAATGCGCTGAGTTACAGTCCGTATCCTGTGCATAATTTATCTGATTCTGACGACACACGGGTTTTGCTTGAAGCACTTTTTTCAAACCAGAATAAATTTGATATCGGCCATGCCGGCACGGCAATGCGTTTCCTCACCGCCTTCATTTCCAAAATTGTTGGTGAATGGGAAATTACCGGTTCGGAACGGATGAAGCAGCGACCCATAAAAATTCTGGTTGATGCGCTGAACGAACTGGGTGCCAAAATCGAATACATGGAAAAAGAAGGTTTTCCGCCACTGAAAATTTTCGGTTCACATCTGAAAGGAAAAACCATTGAGCTCGATGGAAGTGTTTCGAGCCAGTATATTTCAGCACTTTTAATGATTGCACCAACCATTGAAAACGGGCTAACATTAAAACTGAAAGGTGAAATTACTTCACAGTCGTACATTGAACTCACGCTGAAACTGATGGAAAAATTCGGAGTCAGGCATAAATGGGAAGGAAACACTATTTACATTCCGGAACAAAAATATTTCCCTGTTGATTTTACTGTGGAAGCCGACTGGTCAGGAGCTTCGTACTGGTACGAGCTACTGGCGCTGGCAAAAAAAGGTGAAGTTTTTCTGGAAAACCTGAAACTCGATAGCATCCAGGGAGATGCACACATTGCCGGCTGGTTTGAACAGTTTGGGATTTTCTCAGAACAAAAAAAAGATGGAGTCTTACTTTCGAAAAGAACTTCCATTCAACCTAAAAAACTGGAGCTCGATTTTATTGAAAATCCGGATGTGGCGCAAACAATTGCCTGCCTTTGCGTGGCTAAAAATATACCGTTTCATTTTACTGGCCTTAAAACCTTAAAAATAAAAGAAACCGACCGCGTTGCCGCATTGCAAAATGAACTGGCCAAATTTTGTGCAAAATTAACTGAACCCGAACATGGCGATTTGGCCTGGGACGGCAACATCGATTTACAAATGAAACACGAAACACCTGTTGTAAAAACCTACCACGATCACCGCATGGCACTGGCTTTTGCCCCAATGGCACTTTCTGGCTTGCAGTTGGAAATTGACAATCCGATGGTAGTAACAAAATCATATCCCAGTTTTTGGGAAGATTTGAGAAGCGTGGGATTTGAGGTAAAAGAAAGCTGAAGTGTCATTTGGAGAGTTCACCCAATTTTTTATTGGGCATAATGAGTAAAAGACAGAGATGCTGAATCCGCCAGCTGGCGGACAGCATATCGTTCCCAGGTTATTGGCTGATTTTATTCAGAACGTCACCCTGAACTTGTTTCAGGGTCTAATCTTAAATCTGTCATTGGAAATGTGGCACGAATGAGAAAACTGCCCATGATCAGCAGATTTCTCCTCCTTCGTCATCGAAATAACAAGTATTTTATTCCTTCTTTCTCAATTATTCCTGGTAAAGTTTAATAACTTCTTCTAACTCATCGCCGGTACTGATTTCAGTTGAAATTGTATCATCGGCAGTTCCGGCAAATTCAAGCCGATAGGTTTGATTCTTCTTCAACCTGAATTTCAAAAATTTATTCAAATCATCAACAGGTTGCGGGGTGTAGCCAAAATCAATTTGCTCATCACCTTCCCAAACCGTAACTTTTTCAGAAACCCTGCCCTGTGCCGGTTCAACATCTACCGATCTATACAATACCACATTAACCAGCAACTCATCATCAGCCAGTTCCTGACTTTCGAGGTTTTCCTGATAAAGTTGGATGTACCGGTCAGTAACATTATGAGCATGAATACTTTTTGAATCCCTGTCCCACACCAGCGGATAATGCGTTGCGGCAGGTTTGTAGGAAGCCGCGTAAATCCAGTGCACAGGTTTCTCCGGATCGGCTTTTCCGGCATCGGCCAAAAACCAGCTTTTATTCAACGCATCGGGATAGTATTCGGTAAAATACCATTCGCCGTCAATCCAAACTTCCACCCAGCTGTGGTTTCCGCGCATGTTGGTCCAAAGTGGCGTTCCTGCAATACGCGCCGGAATTCCAACAGACCGGAAGGCATCGACCAGCAAAAACGACAAGCCGCTGCAGGTGGCCATTTGCTCTTTTATAGCCTGAAAAGGACTGATATTTACGGCACTGCGTTTAGTATTGTATTCCACACCCAGCTCATCCATGATATTGAAATTTACAGAATCAATTGCCTGGTAAATATTCTCACACTCCTGAACCAGCGGTGCAAAACGGTTGTAAAAATCATCGCGCCAGTTATCGCGGTTTTCATCCAGATTGTAATAGGGCAAAACTTCATTCAAAAAAACAGAATCGGGAAGATTACGGCACCACTCAAACTCTTCGCGGGCCCGCCAGGCACCCTGCACCTGATCGAGGATAAAATCAGCGGATAATGTTTTCAAATCTCTTTCGGGCATATAAGCAATTAAAAATGCTGCTGCTTCTTTGTGCTTTTTTTGGGTTTGTTCCAGAGCCAGGTTCAATTCATTGGCATTATCACCTGCTTTTACAAAAGCTGAATCGAGCAACGAATGATATTCACCAGGAACACCCTGATACTCTGACTGACAACTGAAAAGAATCATTGTAAAGGCAACTGCAAACAATAATGTTCTCTTCATCTTCCTGTAAAAATTAAAGTTTAATAAAAATTCGTTTCCGGTATAAAATGTATGCAGGAATAAAATTGAAACCAATAAAAATAACTGCAAACAGGAGGCTTCCCAATTTCATGCTCCATCCGGCATTGTCAAAAAACTGCATCCAATGTACATTTAAACTACTTCCCCAATAGTTAATGCTGTAAAAAAATTGCCCCCAAACATCGGCCAGCACATAAACGGTAATGGCATTCGAACCAAAAATAATTCCCGGTTTGGTAAATCGTTTTCTACCTTTCACATCCACAAAATAGATACTCACCGCAAGCAGCATTGCCCCCAATCCTGATGTAACCAATACAAAAGAACTGGTCCACAAACTTTTGTTAATTGGGAAAACATAGTGCCAGAAGTAGCCAATAACAAAGGCAAAAAATCCGTAAGAAAACAGGTAAATAATTTTTCGCTCCTGCGGCAATTTACTCAAAATCAGATGGCCGGCAAGCAAACCTGTAATTCCGCTGGCAATGGCAGGTAATGTGCTTAATATTCCCTCCGGATCCCAGGTTTTCTGCCACTTGTAGCCGGGTAAAAACTGGTTGTCGATCCACGCAGCCAGGTTAATGCCCGGTTCCAACATTGGTTTTCCATATCCGGGCGTAGGAATTAAAACCATTGCCAGCCAGTAACCAACCAGCAAAACTGCAGCAACTACAGCCTGTGTTTTCCATTTTGAATTCAGAAACAGCAATGCTGAAAAAAGGAAAACAATGGCTATGCGTTGCAAAACCCCTGCAAAACGTACGGTTTCGAAATCAAATTTTGGGAAGAGCCACAACAAAATACCAACTGCAAAGATTTTAGCTGATCGAAAAATGATTTTCCGGTACATTGGATTTTTGGGAATGCCAGCCTGCAACCGTTTGTTATAGGCCAAAGCAATTGATACACCAACAATGAAAATAAAGAAAGGAAAAATCAGGTCAGTTGGAGTCAGCCCATTCCAGTCGGCATGCAAAAGCGGTGGATAAACATGGCTCCAGCTTCCGGGATTATTAACCATTATCATTGCAGCAATTGTAAATCCGCGAAAAGCATCGAGCGAAACCAGTCGTTTATTTTCGGTCATACTATTATTTTATTGAAATTGAGGTTTTCAAAACATTTCAGAATTTTCTATTTTTTTGAATGCCAAACTTAGTTATTTTCTAAAATCCCGGGGTTTAAAAAGTGAAGCATTTGCCGCAATCCTTATCTTTTTTTTCTGAAAAACTCCTGCATCAGTTCAGTACATTCTTCACTAAGAACTCCACCAACAACCTCAGTCTTCGGGTGAAGTGCATTTGAGGAATGCTTCCGGTATCCGCGTTTGGGGTCAGGAGCACCAAAAACAATTTTGCCCACCTGCGCCCAGGCAAGTGCACCTGCGCACATTAAACAGGGCTCGATCGTAACATAAAGCGTGCAGTCATTCAGGTACTTTCCTCCCAGCAAGTTGGCTGCAGCAGTTATGGCCTGCATTTCGGCATGGGCCGTTACATCGTTCAGTGTTTCAGTTAAATTGTGGGCACGTGCAATAATTTTATTGCCCGAAACGACTACTGCCCCCACAGGAACTTCGCCCTGGTCGAAAGCCTGAACAGCCTCTGCAAAGGCTTTTTTCATAAAATATTCATCACCAAAAGGTTCAATCATAAATTGTTTACAAAAGCTGTGAAACTTAGCCGATAAAATTGCTAAAATCTTCTTATTTTCGCAACCAAATCAAAAAAAAGGTATCATGTACAGAACACATACGTGTGGAGAATTAAGAGATGTAAACACAAGTGAGGAAGTAAAACTGGCCGGATGGGTTCAGCGGCTCAGGGATTTGGGAGCCATGACATTTATTGATTTACGCGACCGATACGGAGTGACTCAGTTGGTAATTGATGAAAATGCCTCGAAAGACGTGAAAGAAATACTGGAAAAACTGGGGCGTGAATTTGTCATTCAGGCAGAAGGAAAAGTAAGGGAACGTTCGAGCAAAAATAAAAATATACCCACCGGAGAAATTGAAATTGAAGTGGCCGGGATTAAAATCCTTAGTCCATCGGCTGTTCCGCCGTTTACCATTCAGGAAGATACCGATGGTGGCGACGAATTGCGGATGAAATACCGATACCTCGATTTGCGCCGCCATAATGTTCGCAAAAACCTTGAACTGCGCGCAAAAATGGCACATGCTGTTCGTTCTTATCTGAATGAAGAAGGTTTTATTGAAACTGAAACGCCGGTTCTTATAAAATCAACTCCTGAGGGAGCACGCGATTTTGTCGTTCCATCGCGCATGAATTCCGGCGAATTTTATGCGCTTCCGCAGTCGCCACAGGTTTTTAAACAATTGCTCATGGTGGCCGGGTTCGATAAATATTTCCAGATTGTAAAATGTTTCCGTGATGAAGACCTGCGCGCCGACCGGCAGCCGGAATTTACACAGATTGACTGCGAAATGTCGTTTGTGGAACAGGAAGATGTGCTGAATGCATTTGAAGGGCTTACAAAATTCACCTTTAAAAATGTACTGAATGTTGATGTGGATAATTTCCCGCGTATGCCTTACTCGGAAGCCATTGAAAAATATGGATCCGACAAACCCGATATTCGCTTTGAAATGCTGATTTCAGATATCTCTGAAACTGCAAAAGGGAAAGGTTTCCAGGTGTTTGATTCAGCAAAATATGTTGGTGCAATATGTGCGGAAGGATGTGCCGGTTATTCGCGCAAACAACTCGATGAACTGACCAACTGGGTGAAACGTCCGCAAATTGGTGCAAAAGGGTTGGTTTACGTGAAATATAACGAAGACGGAAGTTTCAAATCGTCAGTGGACAAATTTTATTCGTCCGAAGATTTAAAACAATGGGCTGAAAAGCTGGATGCTAAACCCGGCGATTTAATCCTTGTGCTTTCGGGGGAAAAACCCAAAACGCTCCACGCTCTTGGTGAACTGCGCCTGGAAATGGCGAAACAATTGGGCCTGCGCAAACAAGGCGTTTTTAAACCATTATGGGTAGTTGATTTTCCGCTGTTGGAATGGGACGAAGAAACTCAGCGTTTTTACGCAATGCACCATCCGTTTACAGCACCCAAACCTGAAGATATTGAAATGCTCGATTCAAATCCAGGTGATGTTCGCGCAAACGCCTACGACCTGGTTATTAACGGAGTGGAAATAGGGGGAGGCTCTGTAAGAATTTACGACTCGGAACTGCAATCGAAAATGTTTAAGGTACTCGGATTTACGCCTGAACAGGCCGAAGCACAGTTTGGGTTCCTGATGAATGCCTTTAAATATGGTGCACCTCCGCATGCAGGTATTGCATTTGGTTTCGACCGGTTTGTTTCGCTGTTTGCCGGTCTCGATTCCATCCGCGATGTAATTGCCTTCCCAAAAAATAATGCCGGAAGGGATGTAATGATTGATTCTCCATCGCCGGTATCGGAAGACCAACTTGAAGAATTAAGTCTTCAGTTAATAGAAAAGAAAAAGTAACTATTTTGAAACAAATGAATCAAAAAAGGGAAGCTAAATTAGCTTCCCTTTTTTGATATATCGTAAAACTGATAAGTTCTATCTCTCCACTTTTTGCTTTGACGAATAGTTAATGTGCAATGCAGCAGCTTTTCTTAACTCCTGCTTTATATCGGAAACGATACCCATTTTGGTATTCTCATCCACCTTAAGAGAAGTAATCATCATAGGCCTTTCGGCTTCGTCTCTTGCTTCTCTTTCAGCAATAACATAATCCTGAATATCACTAACATTGGCAAACTGATCGTTCAACTGGATGCGTGGTGCAACACCATAAGTACTTTGATACTGTCGCAGTGGTTCACCCACATAAATATAGCTTACCAGCGATTTCTTCTCCAGTTTACTCAATTCTGTTGCCTCCGGAATAGTAATATCTACCATGTAGGTTACTTCACGCATGGTTGTACTCACCATGAAAAAGAACAGCAACATAAACACAATATCGGGCAACGAAGCTGTTGATATAGGAGGTACTTCTTTTTCTCCTGATTTTCTGAATTTACTCATAACTAATCTACCTTTTTAGGTTCAGCTTCTGAAATTCTTGAAGGATAGACATCTCGAATAGCTCTTTGCTTATCTCTATCCAGCTCATCATAGGGTTCTCCAAATTCATCCCTGGCGAGTTCATCCCTCAGTTCATTAATGGCAGCAACCAGTTCGTTTTGAACAGCGATGTACGTACCGTACTGTGTATCAAGGTCATTACGCAGCGAAATAACTCCTTTGGTAACCATAGTTTCCCCAAAATAAGGGATTTGTTGAGGTTCCTTTTCGGGCAAACTTTCATCGTTAGTTGGGTTTGCCATGAATTCTTTCGTTCTTTCACGTAAATTTTCAATATTGGCATATTCGCCTTCCACCAGTAATTGATTGTTCCGGTTAACCAGAACCACAAATACATTACGCTCTTTAATCTGTTGATCATCTTCGAGCTCTTCGGGATCGACCCATTGTGGAAGCCTTCTTTCCAATCCGCTGTCAACGTCCATCGTGGTTGTTACCAGGAAAAAGATAAGCAGCATGAAAGCAATATCTGCCAAAGATGCTGACGGTATTTCAGGTATTTTTCTAGACATAATTATTTTTCCTGTTTAGTACCACGAATTAAATTATTTAAATAAATTGGCTACTGATGAGTATGCAATTGACAATACTGCCAATCCTATTAAAATGTAGGTAGCATACAAACCGGTATCCACTAATTTTGCTACTTGTTCTGTAAGCGTTCCGTCATTAATAAACCTCTGAACTCCAATAAACTGAGGAATTTCATCGGAAGCTAACAGATAAGATACGAGTGCCACTGCTCCCAAAAAAACTACTGATATTAAACCTTTTTTGGCAGCTTTAATGTCGGTAAACATATGAAATATGCTTGCCAGAATAGCAATACCGGCACCAAAAGCCATTAAAATGTAAGTCCATACAAGATTGGTGTTAATCCAACCTCCCATTGTCGGGTCGGCTTCATTTTCGCTAATGTTAACCATCATTGAAACAATAAGAACAGCCGATATAATGAGCAGGACCCACAACACTATGGTAACAATTTTTCCTACTTTATTCATGGATTTTCTTATTTTTTCAAGTTATGTTTAACCAATAAATCTAAAAATGAAATGGATGCATCTTCCATATTATTGATGATGCTGTCAATTTTTGATACACAATAGTTATAGAAAATCTGTAAAATAATCGCAACCATCAGACCAGATACAGTTGTAATCAAAGCTACTTTAATACCACCTGCTACCAGTGAGGGAGAAATGTCACCTGCTACTTCAATAGCATCGAATGCGCCAATCATACCAATTACAGTTCCCATAAAACCAAGCATCGGTGCCAGTGCAATAAACAGTGCAATCCAGCTCAATCCTTTTTCAAGCAAACCGGCCTGTACACCACCATATGAAATGATTGATTTTTCAACTACATCAATTCCATGATCGAAACGGTCAAGCCCCTGGTAAAAAATACCTGCAACCGGTCCACGTGTTTTACGGCATACATCTTTTGCAGCTTCAACACCACCATTGTCAAGTGCTTCTTCAACTTTAACCAGCAGCTTCTTAGTATTGCTGGTAGCCAGGTTAAGGTAAATTACCCTTTCAATTGCAAAGGCTAAACCTAAAATCAAAGCAATCAAAACAAATGACATAAATGTAGGGTTACCCTCAATAAATTTTTGTTTCAACTGACTGTGCAACGATTGTCCTTCTTCGGAAGCTGCTGCAGCCTCCTCTACAGGATCAGCTGTCATATCAACCTGCTCGGCACTTTCTGCACTTGTTGTGTCTTGTGCGGCTGCCTCATCCTGTGCAACCACAGTGTTTGATGCCATAAAAAACAGCATCCCGAATACTGCTATTAACGCGAATAGTCTTTTCATAATTAATTTGAATTTTTAATTAATAATTTCCTTGATTTTTTGTATTATTTGAACTAATTCCTATTTAATTTTCCCAACAAATAACATGTTTTCCATTTAAATAATCAAATAAATTAAAGTTTATTTGATGTCAGTTGTGAACTTATATTTCATTTACCTCCTTTATTTCTACTTTCTCAGCGGAGAGAGGGGGATTCGAACCCCCGATACCGTTTTGCGGTATTCACGCTTTCCAGGCGTGCCAGTTCAGCCACTCCTGCACCTCTCCTGATTTTCCGGCATGCCTCAAAATAGAGGGCTGCAAAATAATAAAAAAATATGAAAAAGGAATAAAGCTAATCACTTATTTCCCCCCTCAGGTTCTTATTGAGAACCATTTTAATTTCGTTATTGGTCAATCCCTGTCCCAATAAAAACATAAGTTTTGTAATTGCTGCTTCCGTGGTCATATCCTGCCCAGAAACAACCCCTGCTTTAATTAGATCCAAACTTGTTTCGTATTGCCCCATTGAAACACGTCCGCCTTCGCACTGTGTTACATTCAGCACTATTACATTTCGTTTAATGGCTTTTTTAATGCAGTTAATAAGCCAACGCGATGTTGGTACATTCCCTGAACCAAAAGTTTCGAGTACTACCCCTTTTAGTCCGGGAATACTGAAAATTGAATTAAAAACCTGCTGGTTTATTCCCGGGAATATTTTCAGGATTACAACATTATCATCAAAATGTGAATTAACTTTCAGAATTCCCTTATTTCCAGGATAATGAATAAATTCGGTCCGGTACCTGATGTCCACCCCAGCCACAGCCAGCTCCGGATAATTTACTGAACGAAAAGCACTGAACAGGTCTGCATCACGTTTAACGGTGCGGTTGCCACGGTAGAGTTTAAAATCAAAATAAATGCAAACTTCAGGTACCATACTCATACCATTTTTACGTGCAGCGGCAATTTCAACCGAGGTAATCAAATTCTCTTTCCCGTCGGTACGCAAAGTGCCGATGGGCAGCTGGGAGCCTGTTAAAATGATCGGTTTGTCGAGATGTTCGAACATGTAACTCAATGCCGATGCAGTATAGGCCATGGTGTCGGTTCCGTGCAGCACTACAAACCCGCTGAACCGGTTATAATTTTTCTGAATTACTTTGGCAATCTTTATCCAGTTTCGAGGACTCATGTTGGATGAATCGAGGGGAGGACTGAATGTTACCGTTTCGATGTTATAATTGAATTTGTTGAGTTCCGGGATTTCTTCTTTAATCTGATCGAATTTAAACGGCGCAAGAGTGCCTGAATGCGGACGCTGAACCATACCAATGGTGCCGCCTGTATAAATAATCAGTATCGAGGTTTTCTTTTCTGTAGTATTTGTCATTTACTCCGTTACCGTTTAACGGTGCAATTTATCAAATTCCGAATAATTGGCGGGCATTTGATGAAGTTATTTCTGCTACCTGTTCTACGGTAATGCCATAAATTTCAGCAACTTTTTGAGCAACAAAAGCAAGGTAAGCACTTTCATTTCTTCTTCCCCGTTTGGGATCCGGGGCCAGGTAGGGAGCATCGGTTTCCAAAACAATATTTTTAATATCCACGTCCTTTATTACCTCATCCAGGTTACTGTTTTTAAACGTTACCACACCGCCAATACCTAAAAGGAAGCCAATATCAATAACTCTTTTAGCTTCAGTAAGGCTGCCGGTGAAGCAGTGAAAAATCCCTTTCAGGTTACCATCCTGTTCTTCTTTTACAATGGTGTAAACTTCTTCGAAAGAATTTCGCAAATGAATTACGATGGGTAAATTAAGGGATTTGGCAAGTTTCACCTGGTGCCTGAATGCATCTTTTTGTTCCTGGATATATTTCTGTTCCCAGTACAAATCGATTCCAATCTCCCCGATTCCGTAAAATTTTCTTTTACCCAGCCAATATTCCACGGCTTCAAGTTCTTCTGCATAATCTGCTGAAACGGATGTGGGATGCAGTCCCATTAACGGAAAACAAAGATGAGGATAGGCATTGCTTAGGTCGAGCAAACGCTTAATGGACCCGGAATCAATATTCGGAAGAATTATTTTTTTCACGTCATTGTCGTATGCGCGCTGCATAACATCATCAATATCGTGATTAAAATCTTCCGAATAAATATGTGAGTGTGTATCAATCAGCATGTCGAAAATTCAAATTTCAGCAAATGTAAAAAAGTGTTTTATCCTTAAGTTAAATTCAACTTTACCAATAGATTAAATTTTACTTTGTTGTCAGGATAAAACACTTTCAATTCCGGTACAGGAATTATGCAAATCATACTACACCCTGCGCCAGCATGGCATCGGCAACTTTAACAAAACCGCCTATATTGGCTCCTTTTATGTAATCAACTTTATTTCCGTTTTTGCCATAACTAACACACCTTTCATGAATGTCGCTCATAATTAATTTCAGGCGGGCATCCACTTCTTCGCGTGGCCAGCTGATACGCATGCTGTTTTGCGACATTTCAAGTCCCGATACAGCAACACCTCCGGCATTTACTGCCTTTCCGGGAGCATAATCTATATTTTGTGAAAGGTACTCTGCGGCATCGGCCATGCAGCCCATATTTGAAGCTTCTGCCAGCAAGTAACACCCGTTTTTAACCAGTTCTTTTGCATCGCTTAAATTAACTTCATTTTCGGTGGCACAGGGGATTGCTACATTAACCGGGACTTCCCACGGGTGACGTCCCGGTACAAATTTGGCACCGAATTCGGTTGCATAAGGTTCAACCACATCGTTGTTTGTGGAGCGGAGTTCGAGCAAATAATCAACTTTATCGGCAGAAATACCTTCAGGATCATAAATATAACCATCAGGGCCGGAAATGGTAACTACTCTTCCTCCCAACTCATTAATTTTGGTTATGGCACCCCAGGCTACATTACCAAAACCTGAAATGGCCACTTTTTGTCCTTCAATATCTTTCCTTATGCGGTGAAGCATGTGCTGTGCAAAATAAACAGCACCAAAACCGGTTGCCTCCGGACGAATAAGGCTACCGCCCCACCCCAAACCTTTACCGGTCATAACTCCTGTAAATTCATTTTTCAGGCGTTTGTACTGGCCAAACAAATACCCCACTTCGCGGCCACCTACGCCAATGTCACCGGCCGGAACATCAGTATTCGGGCCAATGTGCCGAAATAATTCGTTCATAAACGACTGGCAGAAGCGCATAATTTCTCCGTCCGATTTTCCTTTCGGACTGAAATCAGATCCGCCTTTTCCGCCACCCATCGGTAAGGTCGTCAGGCTGTTTTTAAAGGTTTGTTCGAATCCTAAAAATTTAAGAATACTTAGCGTTACGCTGGCGTGGAAGCGCAGACCTCCTTTATATGGTCCGAGTGCTGAATTGAATTCAACCCGGTAGCCGCGGTTAACCTGCACATCTCCGCGGTCGTCGACCCACGGCACACGAAACATGATTACCCGTTCGGGCTCCACCATGCGTTCCAGAATGTTTGCCTGCTGGTAACGCGGATTTTTCTTATAAAAATCCCACACTGAACCGATTACTTCTATTACTGCCTGATGAAACTCTTTTTCTCCGGGAGTTCTGTTTTCAAGCTTTGAAATGAACTCATTTATATCTGCTTTCATTTTATGAATGGTTTTAAAAATTAAATGATAAAGTTAGACAACTTATCCATGAAAACAGATGGTTTCAGAGACATGCAGCCAAAACACAAATAACTCTGCAACAACAACTTACAAACCAATAAAAGATGTTAAATAACAGGTTCTGACAATCGTCAGGATTTTGGAAAGCAAAAAAAAGCCTCTCCTGTAAAGGAAAGGCTTCGATAATAATTAATCAAGAGCAATATTTTACATCATTCCTCCCATACCTCCCATTCCGGGGGCGCCGCCGCCTGGCATGGCGGGAGGATTATCTTCCTTTTCTTCCACAATTACTGCTTCGGTAGTGAGGAACATACCTGCAATAGAAGCTGCGTTTTCAAGTGCAATACGTGCAACTTTGACAGGGTCTATCACACCGGTTTCATACAATTGCTGATATTCATCAATGCGCGCATTGTACCCAAAGTCTCCTTTTCCTTCTCTTACTTTCTGGGCAATAACAGCACCTTCTTTTCCGGCGTTTTCAACAATCTGACGCAACGGCTCTTCAATGGCGCGAATAACGATATCGATACCTGTTTGTTCGTCGTCGTTATCTCCTTTTAAATCTTTAAGTGCATCGTGCGCACGCAGATATGCAACACCACCACCAGGAACAATACCTTCTTCAACGGCTGCGCGAGTTGCACTCAGTGCATCGTCAACGCGGTCTTTTTTCTCTTTCATTTCAACTTCTGAGGATGCGCCAACGTAAATTACTGCAACACCACCGGCAAGTTTAGCGAGGCGTTCCTGCAATTTTTCTTTGTCGTAGTCAGAAGTAGTGGTTTCAATCTGTTTTTTGATTTGAGAAACACGGGATTCGATAGCTTTCGAATCGCCTGAACCGTTAACAATGGTTGTATTTTCTTTGTCAACAGTTACTTTTTCGGCTTCACCCAGCATATCAATAGTGGTTTGTTCCAGTTTCATACCTTTCTCTTCGGTAATAACTGTTCCACCGGTCAATACAGCGATATCTTCGAGCATTTCTTTACGACGATCCCCAAAGCCTGGTGCTTTAACAGCGCAAACTTTTAGTGAGCCACGCAAACGGTTAACGACCAAAGTAGCCAGTGCTTCACCATCCACATCTTCAGAAATAATCATCAGCGGGCGACCATTCTGTGCAGTTGCTTCAAGAATGGGAAGTAAATCCTTCATGGTACTGATTTTCTTGTCGTGAATCAGAATGTAAGGATTTTCCAAATCGGCTTCCATTTTTTCAGTATCGGTTACAAAGTAAGGTGAAATGTAACCACGGTCGAACTGCATACCTTCCACTACGTCAACGTAGGTTTCGGTACCTTTCGATTCTTCGATGGTAATAACACCTTCTTTGTGTACTTTTTGCATTGCTTCGGCAATCAACGCACCAATTGTTTCGTCGTTGTTTGCTGAAACTTTTGCAACCGATTCAATTTTTTTGTAATCGTCGCCAATAGTTTGAGCCTGTTCTTTAAGGTTTTGAACAACCCTTAAAACGGCTTTATCGATACCGCGTTTCAAATCCATTGGGTTTGCACCCGAAGCAACGTTTTTCAGCCCAACTGTAATAATTGACTGTGCCAAAACAGTTGCCGTAGTGGTACCGTCACCGGCATCATCGCCTGTTTTCGAGGCCACTTCCTTCACCATTTGTGCCCCAAGGTTTTCGTATGCATCGGGTAGTTCAATTTCCTTCGCAACTGTTACACCGTCTTTAGTAATTTGAGGTGCACCAAATTTTTTCTCAATAACTACGTTACGTCCTTTGGGCCCGAGTGTTACCCTAACTGCGTTGGACAGTTGGTCAACTCCTGATTTCAGTTTATCACGGGCTTCAATTTCAAATTTAATTTCTTTTGCCATTTTATTTTCTTTTTTGAATTTGTTTGATTATGCAATGTACAAAACGTCGGATTGTGACATCAGCAAATAATCTTCATCGTCAATGTTTAACTCTGTACCGGAATATTTGCCGTAAACTACAACGTTGCCCACTTTAACTTCCATGGGTTCGTCTTTTTTGTCAGCTCCGACCAATACAACAGTTCCCTGTTGCGGTTTTTCCTTTGCTGAATCCGGAATGATAATTCCACTTTGTGTTTTTTCTTCGGCTTCCTGCGGTTTTACCAGGATTTTACCAGCCAGAATTTTACCTTTTAGTTCTGCCATTGTTTTACGTTTTTATTATTAAACATTTTTTTAAAAAATCGACACTCAGCTTAATCATATTCTGTGCCAAGCAGCATGAATACTGTTTTGACAAGGCAAAATGGACAAAATTACATTTTCGTTTCAGGTGCAAATTTACATTACCTTACCAAAGGTCTGAAATTCAGACACAACAAACAAATGGCATTAATTATGACAGGGTGGCAGTAAAAATGATAAAATGTATTTTTTGAAGAAATCTTACTCGAAACGGTAATCCATGATATTGCGAAATCCACGCAAAAAATCAGCGGCATTCATGCGTTTTTTTCCTGAAAGTTGCAGATCGGTAATCTCCAGCCAACCATTTCCGCAGGCAACATTCAAAAATGATTCATCATCGGAGTCGATAGTTCCGGGAGCAGCAGTTTCAGCCGAAATAACCGGCTGAGCAAAAAATACTTTGCACGGAATGGTACGGCCGGTTTCCTTGTGTACCAGATTTGCCCAGGCTGAAGGGTGTGGCGACAATCCACGGATCAAATTCCGGACGGTTTCCACATCTTTTGCCCAGTTGATTTTACAGTCAATTTTAAAAATTTTGGGAGCGGGTTTACTCGTTTCATCCGATTCCAGTTCCGATTGCGGTATGGGTTTTACTTTTCCTTTTGCCAATGCATCAACTGTTTTCAGCACCAGTTTGGCTCCCACTTCCATCAGGCGGTCGTGAATATCACCTACCGTATCGTTCTTCCCAATTTTTATTTCCCTGCGAAAAAGAATTTTACCGGTGTCAATTTTTTGGTCGAGCAGAAAAGTAGTAACTCCTGTTTTTGATTCACCGTTGATAACCGCCCAGTTGAGCGGCGCGGCGCCCCGGTACTGAGGCAACAACGAACCGTGCAGGTTGAATGTTCCGAGCTGGGGCATGGCCCAAACCACTTCCGGCAACATCCTGAAAGCAACCACAACCTGCAAATCAGGCTTCAGTGCTTTTAATTCGTCAACAAACCCGGGGTTTT
>JBNJGR010000035.1:0-17714 GCA_051747885.1 Bacteroidota bacterium
ATTGAAATAATTCCCGGTTAATTCCCCCACTTCGGTGGCCTCTCTGAAATCGCCGTAATTGATGTAGTGCATGCCCAGCGCAAAGTTGCCAATCCCTTCATAATGCCTGGCATACGATGCATATCCGAAATTGATATCAGCAAAATAGTTGACGTAATTCACCAGCATGTTGTTGTGCATACCTTTGTGCAGCAGGGCAGGATTATGAAACGGTAAATTTAAATCGGCACTGTCGGTGAGTGCTACCTGAGTACCGCCGAGAGCAGCCACGCGGGCCGAATTAGTCAGCTCCAGAAACTGGTAGGTAGTTTCACCGCCAATCTGGGCTTTCCCCGTAAAAACAGCCAGTAATAGATATATAATGAAGATAAACTTTCGGCTCATTCGCTTTTTGTATATCCGATAAAACGCCAAATGTATTGAAATATTACTTAGTTTTCAACTCTTCAAAAATCTCATAAACCACAGGGCAGGTTTCACAGTTTTTATGTGACAGGTTCAGGATTTGATGAAACCGGTTTCTGTCGGTGTGTGGATAGTCGCGGCAAGCTTTGGGGCGACTTTCATAAACCATGCAGTAATTGTCGGGCAGTAAAAACGGGCAGGATTCTGCGTTAAACACAAAATCCCAGTCTTCGTCGGTTTTTACATATTGCTGAATAAAGGCCGACGGTTTCATTTTGAAATGTTTGGCCAGCCGGTCGATGTCTTTCTCAATCAGCCGCGGCCCAATGGTTTTGCAGCAGTTAGCACAATCGAGGCAGTCAAAAGTTGAAAATGCTTCATCGTGCAAACTGTGAACCATTTCATCGAGTTTTTTCGACTTCAGTTTTTTCAACTTTTTTAGAAGCTGCTGCGTCTCCCGTCGTTTTCTTTCCGTCAGGATTTTAAGTTCACCAGGTGTTTTGTATTCCACTCGTTTCATTTTCGATGAATTTCAATGGCGTTTTGAACTTTCCGGCGGCGTTTTGCCTGTGCCAGGAACAAACCGGTAATTACAACTGCAATCCCAACAATTTTTTGAAAACCGAGACTTTCGTTCAGCACAAAAAAGGAAGTGATGGCCACAAATATGGGTATAAGGTTCACGAACGTATTGGATCGGTTCATGCCGAGCTGCCGAACACTTTGCGTAAAAAAGACAAATGCCAGGGTAGATGAAAAAACTGCCAGCAAAACAATGGCACGAAAAGCCTGGGGATGGAAAGGAGTATTCAAAAAATCTCTGAAATCGACTGAAAACCAAACCGGCAAGAACAACACAATACCGATTAAATTCTGATAGGCAATGATGGTAAGTGTATTGTAGCGCGCTACCACATTTTTCAGCACAACAGAATAAGCAATGGCAGCAAAAACGGCAATAAACTCGAGACCTACGCCAAGCGGTTCGGCATCGAACCGGAACGATGAATCAAGAACTACCAGCCCCACGCCAACAAAGGAGAAAAAGAACCCGACTATGTTCATCCAGCGAACTTTTTCGCGGTAGAAATACCAGGCCGCAATGGGCGAAATAAGGGGAATGGTGGCCACAATAACCGATGCAACAGTTGATGAAACATATTTCAGACCGTAACTTTCGCCCATAAAATAGAGGTAGGGTTCAAAAAACGACATGAGCAAAAACAGGCCGAAATCTTTTTTTGACGGTTTTTGCAAACGTTTCAAACTCCAGCCAATTGCCAAAATCAGAATTGCAGAAATGATCAGCCTGAAAAGTACAACTGTAATCGGGTTATAGGCGAAGTAGGCAATTTTAAACCATACAAAAGAAAAGCTCCAGAAAAAGGCTGCTCCCAATGCAGCGCCATAGGCCAGAAGATCTTTGTGTTTCATACCATTTTTTCAATGGCACAAAAATAATTTTTTCTGTCAGACTTTGGAGGATGAAGTGACCAGAGAATCACCCGGTTTTTCAATAAAATGAAACAGTGCGTAGGTGAGAGCAGCCAGGATAATCCCGTAAAAATTGGCATCTAAACCCAGTGGTAATTCCAGCCCGCTCAAAATCAACGACAGTGTAACCGATCCTCCGATTATCATTGCCCAGAATGCTCCGTTTGCACTTTTCTTCTTCATGAAAATGCCGGCCAAAACCGGGATGAATAAGCCCGCTACCATGAACGAATAGGAATGCAGCATGAGATCGAGCACATTGGGAACTTTCCAGGCCACAAAAAGCGCAATCACTCCTAGAATGAGCGTAGTTCCCTGTGAAAGCAACATTATATTTGCGGATGTATGCCTTTTAAAAATATCGGTAATCAGGTTACCCGAAGAGGCCATGAGGCAACTATCGGCAGTTGACATGATCGCAGAAAAGTAAGCCGATAAAATAAGCCCTGTTAAGCCTACCGGCAAAATTGTCCGCAGCAGGATGGGCAATCCCATTTCCGGATCCATTGCACCTTCAATTCCTGCGCCAATTATTCCGTCTTCGAAAGCTGCCTTGGCAAACATGCCTAATATAACGCCTGTAAATGCCATAACGGGATATTCGAACAACCCGGCAACAAACCAGGCCCGCTGGGCAGTTTTTTTATCGCCGGCAGCATAAATCCGCTGGTAAAGTGTCATCCCGATAAACCAAATGGGAACGATAGTGATAAACCAGTTGACAATTTGCTGCCACGAAACAGCCGTTAAATCAAAAAAACTATCGGGTAACGTATTTTGCAAAGTTTCGTAACCGCCAATTCCGAAATAAGCCACCGGTAGGGCTACAAAAACTAATCCCGACAAAAGCAAAAGCCACTGGAAAGTATCCGTATAAATTACAGCTTTTATGCCTCCAATTGAGGTATAAACCACTGCAATTATTCCCATTAGAATAAGTGCGGTTTGCAATGAAATATTCGGGAAAGTTGCCGAAGCCAGCTTGGCACCTGCCAAAATCTGGGAACTGGTAAACCCCAGGTAACCAATAGCCGAGATTAATCCGGCAATTATGGCAACGCGTCCATTGAATAAATGTTCAAGAAATTGCGGGAAAGACAAAAAGTTATGTTTCGTGGCTAATTTCGAAACTTTTGGGATGAGCAGAACAGCACTGAGCCAGGCACCAATAAGCCCGGTAAAAAGCAGCCAGGAGCCGGAAAGCCCCATAACAAAACCCAGTCCGCCCAAGCCAATGGAAAAGCCACCTCCCACATCGGTTGCCACAACTGACAAGCCAATATGAAAAGCACTCATTTTTCGCCCACCGACAAAATAATCATCGGCCGACTTGTTTTTACGCATAAAGTAAAAACCAATCCCCAACATTGCAGTTAGGTAAACACCAAATATTGAATAGTCAATCCAATGCATGGAATTACTTTGGCTCCGAATTCAGTTCGTACTGTAAGGGCGGATCAGAGTGTTTTATTACGCCTTTTGAAAGCAGCTGTGTTATGTGTTCAAGCCCTTTCGTATAAGACAATTTCAGTTCTTTCACCACTTCGCCCAAAAAACTGGGACCATTCTCATCTAAAAATTGAACAATTTTCTTTTCTGTTTTATCTTTAATTTTCGCCATATGCTAATTAACGTTTATTTCCTTCAACCGTAGGGAGTCATACTGTCATCAACAGTTTTTCCCTCTTCGTATGCCAGATACCGTTTGCAGTTATGCCATCCTTTGGCCCCTCTGTTGCAAAACACATTTCTGACTAGAAAAATTGGTTTTTCTATTTCTTCATTTTCATTTTGATATACTGTACATACTGATGCATACTTACACAGTTTTCCTAAATGCATATAATTATAATTTTTTATAAAAGATGTTCATACTCTCGATGCTTCCCCCAATATGGGTGTTTTTCACAAGAGTTCCCGTGTACTTGTAACCTGCATTCATAAAGGTTTTGTTCATTCCCAATTCCCTTAAGCGTGCCACGGTGTAGGCTGTTTTTATTCCGGCATCTTTCATCTCTTTTTCCATAAATTCGAGCAACCGAAACGCCAGTTTTTGTCCCCTGTATTCGGGCAAAACAGCAAAGTCAGTCATTTCAGCATTTTTGTCTTTCCAGTCGGTTTCTGCTGTGGAAAGCCCAATGAGTTTTCCATCGTCCCAAATACCGAAATACTGAGCAGAATCGCTCTGCATTGTGCTGATAATATATTCAGCATCGTGAACCGGAAACGGATAGGTTTCGAATACCCTTTTAAATACGCCGGTAATTGCCTGGGCATCTTTCTCGCCCAGTCGGCCCGGGGTAAATTCTTTCAATTGAGTTGGCTGCCCGTTTCCGTTCGGCTGGTTCGACCGCAGCAATTCCCGGAAACGTTTCATCTCAATTTCCGGAATTTTCTGTCTTTTGGGTGACGTGAATTTCGAAACCATCAGGCAATCCGCCTCTCCGTTGTAGTACTCCGGAATATAGGCTTCAATTGAGTATCCACCAAGCAAAAATCTCGGAAAGCTGTCGGCATGGATTTTTGCAATTATTTTTGTGTATCCGTTCTCTTCCGACAGCTTGTCAAGTTTGGTAATCAGCCTTGAGCTCGCTTTTGGATCTGCTTTCATTAAATAGATACGGTTATTGAATTTCCCGTGTTGTATTAATGAATCTCCAATTTTTACAAATTCATCCTTCATCGCCGTTATCCCTCCTGTTGTGACGTTCGTTATTATCTGGAATTAAAGAAATTGTGGTATCGTAATCAGCCAGTAATTTTTCAATACCAATTGATTTTTCTTCATCGGCTCCCTCGAGATTTAATTCGAGGTTGCATTTCTCACAGTTTCTGTCGCAAAATTTCGATTCATAACTTTCTGGTTCCTGGTAAGTTGTGATAATCCCTTCGTAATTACGGAGTACAACTTTGTTGGTTGACCACGAAATAATATAGGTGGGCATTACCGGAATTTTTCCACCGCCACCTGGTGCGTCAATCACATAAGTTGGAACGGCAAAACCTGAAGTGTGTCCAATCAGGCTTTCCATAATTTCAATTCCTTTTCCAACCGGTGTACGGAAATGAGCCAGTCCTTCGGAAAGGTCGCACTGGTACATATAGTATGGTCGCACACGATTTTGAACCAGTTTGTGCACCAGGTTCTTCATAATTCGCGGGCAATCGTTTACTCCGGCAAGCAATACCGACTGGTTACCCAATGGGAACCCGGCATCGGCAAGCATAGTCAGTGCCTCGCGAGATGATGAAGTAATTTCCCGGGGGTGGTTGAAATGTGTATTAATCCAAAGTGGTTGGTACTTTTTCAGCACTTTTATCAAATCATCGGTAATGCGGTAAGGCAAAACAACCGGCATCCGGGTACCCAACCGAACAACTTCCACATGCGGAATTGCAGTTATTTCTGAAAGCAGCCAGTCCAGGTAGCTATCTGACAGCATCAGCGGGTCTCCACCCGAAAGCAGTACATCGCGTACCTGTGGTGTATTTTTTATGTATTCAATTCCTTTTTTAAGCTGTGCTTTACCGGGTATGGAATCAACGTCGCCCACTTTCCGCTTGCGCGTGCAATGACGGCAGTACATGGAGCAAACATTGCTCACATGGAAAAGCACCCTGTCGGGATAACGGTGGGTTATTCCCTCCACCGGGCTGTCGGTATCTTCAGAAAGCGGATCTTCCAAATCTGTTTTCAGAACAGATAATTCATTTATATTGGCAAATGCCTGTTTAAATACCGGATCGTTTTCATAATTATCCGTGTCAATTAACGAGAGATAGTAAGGTGTTATTGATAAAGGAAAGCGATCGAGGGTTTTTCTCATCAGTTTTTGCTGCTCTACCGGAAATTTAATCCCGGTAAGCACCTCAAACTTATCAGCTGTTTTAATTGAATGTTTCAATTGCCATTTCCAATCCTTCCAGTTCGAGATATTACTTTCGGGTTTTATCCTTCGGGCAATTTCCTGTTGTGCGTCATTAAATATATCCATTTCTTTCATAATTGTTTCTGTGCGAACAAAAATAGTTAAATTATTTAATACAGCCAACGAGACCTTAATCACTAAAATGCACAATACAGCAAACAACCTACTTGCTAACAACCAATTAAACAAACCTGCAATAACTCAACATAAGCCTTGCTTAACATTGAATTAATTTGAATTTGTTTTCACAGGAATTATTTTCATTTTTTTCAAAATGCTTAATTGCTTTGGTTTGAATCGGTAAAATCATCGTTGGCAATAAGCGGAGAGGCTTCCATATGACCAAGTTCCAGAAGCTCTTCCAGCAGTTCAAGACTCGTCTGGATGTTATTAAGTGTTGAATCGTCCAGGTTTTCCAGTTTTTCAGATAATTGTTCGTGAAGCAACGAAGGAATTTCCTGCATTAACTGATCGCCTTTGGAAGTGAGGGCGATTGTAACCGTACGTTTATCGCCCCTTTTGGGCAGCCGCGCAACCAGGCCTTTGGTTTCGAGCCGGTTAATTATGCCGCTTGCCGTACTTGAATTGAGGTTTAAAAATTTACGTATTTCTCCCTGTCCGGCCTGGTAATTTGTTGAATTGCGCAAAAACTGAAGGCATAAAACCTGTGGAATGCTTACTCCATACTCTTTTTGAATTTTTTTCGATTCCAGGTTTATTGACCGAACAATTTTACGGATTTTAATTAAAATCTCAGTTGTATCCATAATCAGCAAGTAAATATGCTCAAAGTTATAACTATTTTTTTGGCCGCCGGGTTACATTTTTTTTCAAAAAGAATAAATGCAGTCCAGTCATACCAAACAAATCCAAAAAACTTCTTCTAATCTGTTCACATAACAGAAAGATTTAAATAAATTTGAAACAAAATTTTAATTAACCATAAAAATCTAAAAAAGATGATGAAAAAAGGAGTAATCAGGTTCTTGTTTTTTGCAGGAATTGCAGCGCTTATTACACAGGTATTCAGTGCCTGTTCCGGTCAGCCAGAGGAAAAATTCATTGGCTTGCAGTTGTACTCTGTACGCCAGGATATGAATGAAGATGCCAAAGCAACAGTTGCCAAAGTGGGCGAAATGGGCTACAAATTTGTTGAAGCCGCAGGCTATGGCGATGGAAACTTTTACGGCATGTCGCCCACCGAATTCAAAGAAGTTTGCGAAACCAACGGACTGCAGTTTCTGAGTTCTCACACGGGCCAGGATGTTCCGACTGAAGAAAACTGGGACGAAACAATGGCCTGGTGGGATGAGTGCATTGACGCACATTCCGAAGCCGGAGTAGAATGGATTGTACAACCCTGGATGGGCGGAACTGGCTACGAAAGCCTCAACGGGTTAAAACGCTATTGTGAATACTTTAATGCTGTGGGTGAAAAATGCAACCAGAAAGGCATTCGTTTTGGTTATCACAACCACGCCAACGAGTTTACCACCGAGCTTGATGGCAAACCGGTTTACGACTGGATGCTTGAATTAACCGATCCTGAAAAAGTAATGTTCCAGCTTGATTTATACTGGATTATTGAAGGCGGTAAAGATCCGGTTGCATATTTTGACGAATACCCCGGAAGATTTGAACTTTGGCACATAAAAGATAAAGAAGAAGTTGGCGCAAGTGGCGAAATTGATTTTGAACGTATTTTTGCCGAACGCGAAAAATCAGGCGCCCAGTACGGAATTGTGGAAGTGGAAGAGTACAACTTTGAACCAATTGTTAGCGTTGAAAAAAGCCTTGAATTTTTGAAAAACGCAGAATATGTAGATTTTTATTAAAACATAAAATCACAAACTGAAAAACCCGTGGCAGAATTTGTGAACCACGGGTTTTTTATTTTCAAAATTCTCAAAACCTGAGTGCAAACCAAAAATTCATAGGATTGAGAACAGTGCTAAAAAAGATATTTGATTGTAAAAGCAATATCGAAAACCTGGATGCCAAATCCTCTTTTCCCAAAAACATCAATGTAAGGTTTTATTTCAAGTCCAGCTGTAACAGGAAAATCATAAAAAAGATATTCCACTCCGGCCAGTGCATCAACACCGGTTACAAAAGCTGTTTTTGTATCGTACCAGCTTGTGTTGTAGCTGGTTCTTAGCACATCCCAGCTTTCGTAACCTGCATGCACCCCAAATCCATAATAAACAACAAGTTGGTACGAGAAGTCAAACAGATCATATTCGTAAAACTCTGTGAGTGCATGTAATTGCAACCCACGCAAATCATTTGCATACCGGTTGCCGAGCAATGCTTTTAACGAGTGTGAATCGTTGAGATAATAGCGGTATTCTATCCCGGGGTTATAAATACCTCCGCGTATGCCAACAGCCTGGTTAAATCCCTGGCCAAAAACCAAACCAGAGAAAAGTAAAAAAGCCGCTATTACCAAAATTCGTTTCATTAATGGTGTTATTGATTGCAACGCAATTTACTCAATTTTCATGAATTATTTTTCCTGAACCAGAAATGCGCGTTTCAATTTCAGGTGTACCGGCGTAATATACACTCCCACTGCCCGAAATGGTTGCTTTCAGGAATTGTTCGACGGTTAACCACATGTTTCCCGACCCGGAAATTGTTGCCTCGCAACTTTGGAGTTCCATGTCCCAGGCATCGATTTGTCCTGAACCACTAACCACAAAGTCGGCGGAATTTGCCTTTCCAGAGATAAATAAAGACCCCGATCCGGAAATCCGCCCGTGCACGGAATTTGCTTCAATTGCAGTTTCAATACTCCCCGATCCGGAAATGGTATATTCAAAATGATTACCTTCAAAAAAACCTGTTGTAATATTACCCGATCCACTTTGATTAACCTCACCAATAAAAGGGGCTGTAATATAAATTTCCATAGGTAATGTGTTCCTGAGGTCACGCAACCCTCTGGTATGTATCCTGAGCGTGCTCCCAACTACATCGGTTTCAATGTATGGAATCAGATTCGACTCGGCCTTAACCAGTATTTCAAATTCATTCCCCGGGGTAATATGAATGTCGAATTCTCCTTCTGATTTAATTTTTGTGAACTCGTTGGTTAACCTTGCTTCGTTGGCCGAAATACCGTCCCCGTCAACCAACAGTTCGTCGATGCATCCTGTGGTAAAAATAAGCACTGCAACCGAAGCCAGTGCAATAATCTTATTTATCGATTTCATGGCGAATAAAATTAATTGTTTTCTGCTTTTCTGTTGTTAATACCAGACACTGAACTTCACGGTTTGTTACAAAAAACATGCACATTTTTTAATTTTCTTCTTTTTTATTCAAAAATTTATTGATATTACTTTCTGAATATTGCGGAACGGCACCCTTTTCAGATGCCACCAAAGCACCTACAGCACATGCCAATTCAACCGTTTTTTGCGGAGGTTGCTTTTTTGAAAGGCCCACAATTAACGTCGCCAAAAACGCATCGCCGGCACCTACCGTATCAACTGCCTCCACTTTAAATCCGGGGTGTTCGTAGAATTTGTCGTTTATCAGCAATGCAGCTCCCTTTGCACCGCGGGTAACGCAAACAACACTGCAATTATAAAACGAAGCAAGCCAGCGCATTACATATTCCTCATTGCCAAACACCTGGTTCCACAACGCAATTTGCTGCAGTTCGTTGTCGTTCAGTTTTACAAAATCAGACAGGAGAAGTAATTCCTGCACAAGTTCAGGCGCATCATAGGGCGGCCGGAGATTGACGTCCAGCAAGCGGGTTGCCTTTGTGGTTTTCAGTAAATGAAAAAGTGTTTCGCGGGTAGTGGAGTTGCGTTGTGCAAGGCTGCCGAAAACAATCAAATCAGAACGCGCTGCTTTTTTCTCCAACGCTTTCGAAGGCAGGATGTTATCCCACGCAACGGGTTCGCAAATTTTGTAGGTGGCATTTTTCTCGTCGTCGAGGTGTACGAGTACTTCGCTGGTTGGCAGTTTTTCATCAATAGAAATAAACTGCGTATCCAATCCCGAACTACCCAGAAACTCTTTAAGCTCCGTTCCCTGCCAGTCGTTGCCAACGCGGCTTACAACTACCGAATTGAATCCCAGCCGTTTTAAATGGACGGCCACATTTACTGGAGCGCCACCTGGTTTTTTGCCCGTGGGGAGCATGTCCCAAAGCATTTCGCCAAAACAAATTATATTTTTAAAACTGTTGCCTTTCATAATCAGAAGTTTGCTTCAAAATTACCCAAAAAAATTTGCATCCCGAATAATTTGCAAATTAAGTTCAATGAGAACAGGCCCGGTTAAAATAACACTCGCACATATTATGGCATTTATGCGAATTAATTCGTTCTCTTTTTTTGGACTTCAAACGAATAAAATATTATATTTGCACCCGCAAAATAAATGGTGGATGTAGTTCAGTTGGTTAGAACGCTGGATTGTGGTTCCAGAGGTCGCCGGTTCAAATCCGGTCTTCCACCCCAATTTTTCAAAGCAGTCTGAAAATTCAGGCTGCTTTTTTTGATTTGTGGCAATGGTTAATTTTCCCAGAAATTTGCCAGGCTCACTGAAGCTTTCTTTTCTGATTCATTCAGGGACTCACCTGTAATTTCCAGATGAATTTCGGGAGTTCCGGAAGGCCACGAAATTGTATCAGCTTTCCTTGTTCCATTTGAGTGCAGCAGGGTTTCTTTTTCAAGAATTTCAAATGAGACATCTCCCTGCTCATCCACATCAAATCCCATGCTTTTAAAAAACATCTGTTCATCCTGGTAGCTAAACAGCACTTTTACATGCAAATGCCCATCATCAATCATGATTTCCTGATTTATTAACTCCATAAACTGAATGCGATTATCCAGGGACGACGCTTCATCAATAAAATTAAGCGCGGATTTTGCCTTGTAAGCCACTTCATCGGCGGTTACAACATACTGATAAGTAATGCTGCCAGTCTTGTCTTCGGGTTGTATTTTCAGTATTGACTCCTGGGCAATCATGGGTGTATCAACGCCATAAAGCATCGATAAAAAAAAGAGAATCTGATGAATAGCTGGTATTACATTCATAATGCGAATATTTAAAAGGTTCTTGTTTCAATTAATATTTTAGCACCCGACAAGCTGCCTGGTTCTGTTTGCCGGGTAATTCCGGATATTTATTTCTTAGTTTTATACAACTGCCACCAGGGAGTTGTGGGCGATTCGTGGTGCTCGTGATGGTACCCGAAAAAATAGCACGAAAGCATTGCCCACAGATGGTTTTTCATCTGGGTACGCGATTTATGCGGTTCCATATCGTGGGAATGCGGACGGCGATGTGGCAGATAAGTACCGAAAAAGAACAGCTGAAACGTGGCCAGTATGGCGGGAATTACCCAAAAAGCAATTACCTGAATTTCGGAAAACCAAATAAGTAACACATTAAAAGCAACAGCCATTAAAACAAGCTGCCACCAGGTAACGTAATTTTTCATAAACACGAACCACCACACAAAAAAATTATTGCTCCGGGGTGAAAAGTCAGGGTCTTTTTCGGTTCCGGGGAAACGGTGGTGCTGGTAGTGTTTTTTACGTAAAACATTGTACGATAAAAACGCAAAAAGTGTGGTTGACAGGTGTCCGATAAAATTGTTCAGTTTCCTGTTTTTTGACACTGTGCCGTGCATGGAATCGTGGGCTGTAATAAAAAGCCCGGTATATAAATAGGCCTGAATTAAAATATGAAGGTAAAAAAACGGCGACATCAAATTGGGTTCAACTATAAAAAGGGAATAGAGCAAATGCCCTAACCAAAGTATTAAAACAACTATTGCGACAAAAACACCCATATTACTTTTTTTACAGGTGCAATATAATGCAATTCCTTAAAAATTAAGAATCTCCTTCAAATTTTTATACCCGTTTTTACTCACTTTCAGTTTTGTTTTGTCGTGCAGAATAACAATGTACGATTCCTTTTCGTACTGCTGAATTTCGTTTATTTCATCTACCTTAACAATATAGGAGCGGTGGATGCGGATAAAATTTTTGGGGTCGAGCGCGCTTTCGAAATACTTCATGGTTTGCTGTTTCATGTGGCGCCCGTTTTGGGTGTAAATCATTACATAATCGTCCATCGACTCAATATATCGCACATCGCTTGTAGGAATGATGTTGATCTTATGGCGGTCTTTTACCACAATACGGTCGAGGTACTCCCCCTTTGGGTATTCGCTTATCTTTTCGGCAACGTCGGAAACGCTTCCTTCGCTTTCAATCCGCTCCGCCACCTTACCGATGGCTTCCATCAGGCGTTCCCTGGAATAAGGTTTCAGCAGGTAATCGGCTGCGTTGTATTCAAATGCCTTAATGGCATACTGATCGTAAGCGGTGGCAAAAATAATGTGTGGTTTATGGTCGAGCAGCTCAAGCATTTCAAAACCGGTAATTTTTGGCATCTGAATATCCAGAAAAACCAGATCCGGTTTCAATTCGTTTATCATTTTCACCCCTTCGAAACCGTTTTCGCATTCGGCTGCAACTTCAATATTTTCCACATCTTTAAGGAATGTTTTTAACAGGTTTCGGGCCAGTTCTTCGTCTTCAACAATAATGGTTTTCAGTTTATCCGACATGGTTATTAATTTTGTGGAATTGCCAAAGTTACTTTAAAATCTGTTTTGTTGTCATCCACTTTCATTAAAAGCGGATTGTTGTAAATAATTTGTAATCGGTCGCGAATGTTGCGCAGCCCTATTCCTTCGCCCCGTTTACTAAGCGCTTCCGGGTCGTAATTATTCTGAATGACCACCTCGAGCATATTATCTTTCATCCTGCAACGCGTAACAATATCTATCGGTTCGGTTGCTTCGTAAACTCCGTATTTAATTGCATTTTCGTAAAGTGGCTGCAAAATCATGTTGGGGATTTCGGCATCGAGGCACGCTTCATCCACTTCAAAAACCGGATTAAGCTTTTTCCCAAACCTTACTTTTTCAATCTGCATATAAAGTTTGTTGTTTTTCAGCTCCTCGCGAAATGGTACTTTTTCAACCTGATCGTGTTTTAGTGAATAGCGCATCAGGTTCGACAGGTTGATCACCATTTCCTGTGCTTTCACCGGGTCGGCCATAGTTAACGACGAAATGCTGTTGAGGCTGTTAAACAAAAAGTGTGGGTTGATTTGCGATTTTAGTGCATGCAATTCGGCCTCCTTTACCAATCCTTTCAGTTTTCCTTCGTTGCGTAGTTTTTCTTTAAACCCCTCGTAATAATTAACGGCATAAAAAAACACCACATAAACAATATAGAAGGAATATCCCATAAAAATATTTAAAGGAATCCGGTCATTGATGTAGTCCGAAGGTTTCGGATGGAGCAGTTTAATGAAAACAATTCCAAGGTACAGCCAAACAAGTACAATAATGGTAGCTGCAATAAAATGAGAAAGGACTACCCGGGGCACACTGTTGTTCTCAATGGTTGAAAATTTAATAACATACCAGATAGAAGTGCCAACAAGGGCAAACATAAAAGGGAGTGCAAAAAATTCAACTGCAGCAGTTCCCGGTTCAATATCAAATGAAATGTATTTTAAAAGAACCGTGGCAATACCAACTGAAATCCAAAACAGCAAATAATAAATCGCCAGCCTGGATTTCGACAAAAAAGGATGTTTAAAGTTCATACCTGAAATATTTTGTAGAGATTAAACGGGCAAGGCACTGAAAGTTAATTGCTTTACTGATATTTCACTTCAACGCCCCCAAAAGCACAAATACCTTTAATTACCAATGTTTTTGAGGTATCGGTTTTCACATCATGAGCGGTCATTCCCCGTTTGTCTTCAAATGCACCAAAAATAGCAGTAACTTCATTTTTTACCGACCAGTCGGGTGGAACTTTAAATCCGCATCCGCCAAAAATACATACAGATTCAATCACTGCTCCGTTTTCAGACAAACGAGCCTGCCTTAAATCGTATTCTGCTCCGCCAAAAATTGAAGCTATTTTCCCTCCGAAAAAATTTTGGGAATTCACGAAAACCTCCCTGCCGCCAAAAATCACAAAATCATCAAAAAAATCAATGGAACACTGATTGTCGTTAAGAGTTTGTGGCATTTGAGTACCCTTTCGGTAGGTAAGCAGAAGGGCAACTCCAATTCCAATAACCAGAAGCGGCCAGCCAATACGGCGCAATTCATATGGAATATGAACTATATCGGGAATCATAAAAAACCCTCCGATAATAATCAGGATAGTACCTGACGTTCGGTTTCCGCCTATTATTGAAAATACACCAATCCCGACAAGCAGCATTTTCCATGAAATAAGAACATCATTCCAGGTATCGGGAATAACATCAAGTTTCACCAAAATCCAAAAGACCCCAAGGGCTATTAAAAACAACCCAAACAAAATCCTCTTATTCGATAAATTTTCGTTTTTCATTACTTTTTTTCCAAATTGTTTCTTTACGTGAAAATCTGTAATCCGGCTATTCCGAAAGCTGAATTATTTCAAACATACCGGGCAATCATAACCACTCCGGCACCTATGAGTACTACCGGCAAAACATAAGAGATACTAAAAGGAGGAAACAACAGAATTTTGGGCAAAAGAAAAATGCCCCCGACAATAATCAGGACAATTCCTGCAGGACGCTTCCCTGCCATTAAAATAAGGCCAACCAGAATAAGCACTACCTGCCACGAAAAGATAAAGTGGCCCCAGCCGGAAAAAATATGACGAACAGGAATTATCAAATGTTTGAGATGTATAACCGGAATTTCAAAATAAATTCCCATTCTCTTCAGCATCCAGAGTACGCCAATGGCAATTAATACAAATGCCAGAACAATCCTTGAATTCTCTTTTTGTGTCGATTCTTTTTCCATTTTCATTCTCCGGTTAATTTTAACCCAAATATATAAAATGAAAACATGGAAACCGACTTAACATTCGGTTAACACAGGAAATGAATCGGTAAAAAGTTTAAATAACCTGTGATTAAAGAAATTTTTACCTGAATTGTATTTATTTGTTTTTCTGCATTTTGGCCCACGAATCGCGCAGTGGCACCGTCCGGTTAAACACAGGTTTGCCGGGTGCGGAGTCGTAATCAGCATTAAAATACCCCACGCGTTCAAACTGGAAATGGTCCAGTGGTTGGGCATCTTTCACAAACGGCTCAATATAACATTCGGGCAAAATTTTCAGCGACTCCGGATTCAAAAACTCTTTGAAATCGACGTCCTTATGACCGCTGGGATCTTCATCGTTAAATAGTCTGTCATATAACCTCACTTCAGCCTTTACCGCATGCTTTGCCGACACCCAGTGGAGTGTAGCTTTCACTTTCCGGCCATCGGGTGAATTTCCTCCGCGCGATGCAGGATCGTATGTACAGCGCAGTTCGGTAATTTCACCGTTTTCGTCCTTCACCACTTCATTGCAGGTTACAAAATAGGCATAACGCAAGCGTACTTCGCGGCCGGGTGCCAGGCGGAAAAACTTGCGTGGCGGGTCTTCCATAAAGTCGGCACGCTCAATGTACAGTTCTTTTGAAAACGGAACTTTACGGGTGCCCATACTCTCATCTTCCGGGTTATTTATGGCGTCCAGTTCTTCCTCCTGGTCTTCGGGGTAATTGGTAATTACCACTTTCAACGGATCCAAAACACCCATAACACGCTGTGCGGTTTTGTTCAGGTGTTCTCGAATGCTGTATTCCAGCAGCGATACATCAATCATCCCATCCACTTTTGTAACACCAATCCTGTCCGAAAAATTCCGAATCGACTCAGGGGTATACCCCCTGCGGCGTAATCCGGTAATTGTAGGCATCCGCGGATCGTCCCAGCCGTTAACTAAGCCTTCTTTCACGAGTTCGAGCAGCCGGCGTTTACTCATAATGGTATAGGTCAGGTTCAGCCGGGCAAACTCAATCTGGCGCGGGCGGTAATCGTCTTCCTGCAACTGATCGATAAACCAGTTGTAAAGCGGGCGGTGTACTTCAAATTCGAGCGTGCAAATGGAATGGGTAATCCCCTCCCAGTAATCGCTCTGTCCGTGGGCAAAGTCATACATCGGATAAATACACCATTTATTGCCCGTGCGGTCGTGATGCGTTTTCATTATCCGGTAAATAATGGGGTCGCGCATGTGCATATTGGGTGAAGCCATATCGATTTTTGCCCGCAAAACATGCGAGCCTTCATCAAACTCGCCGGCAGCCATCTTCTTAAACAATTCAAGGTTTTCTTCGGGGGTCCGGTTTCGGCACGGGCTTTCGTATCCGGGCCGGGTGGGCGTTCCTTTCTGGGTGCTGATGGTTTCAGCATCCTGATCATCAACATAAGCCTTGCCCTCTTTTACAAGCTGAATAGCAAAATCATACAATTTATCGAAATAATCGGAGGCAAAAAACAGCCGGTCTTCCCAGTCGAATCCCAGCCAGCGAACATCTTTTTTAATTGAATCGACGTATTCCATTTCTTCTTTGGTAGGATTGGTATCGTCGAACCGAAGATTGCATTTGCCGCCAAATTTCTCAGCAATTCCAAAATTAAGGCAAATTGACTTGGCATGCCCGATGTGCAGATAACCATTGGGCTCCGGGGGAAAACGGGTGTGCACCCTTCCGTTGTTTTTTCCCTGTTTTAAATCTTCTTCAATCTGTAAATGAATAAAGTTCGATTTTTTCGCCGGTTCGTTGTTATCAGTATTTGCCATATTGCTACTATTTAAACGCTTGTTATCAATGCCTGCAAAATTAAGAAAAGGTTTCTCAGTTTGATTAACGGGCTGGTAATTTCTTTGCTTTAATCACTTATTCTTAATTTCGCCGAAAAAAGAATGGGATTGATTGAAATTGAAGGAATGCACTTTTACGCCTTCCACGGCCATTTTGAAGCAGAGCGCGTGGTTGGAAATAATTTTCTGGTAGATGTGTCCTTAAAAACCGATTGCACAGCTGCTGCCAAATCAGACAACCTGGATGATGCACTGAACTATCAGGCGGTTTACGACCTCATTAAAAAAGAGATGAAAATAAAATCGCACCTCCTGGAAAATGTGGCCGGACGCATTCTCGATGCCTTGTTCAATGAATTTCCTTTAATCGAAAGCGCAAAAGTCAAAGTTTCAAAAATGAACCCCCCAATGGGTGGCCAGATTGAAAAGGCCAGCGTTACTCTATCCCGCTGCATGTAAAATCGCACTTCAACTTCAAATGTTGAATAACAACTTTTTATCCTGACAAATATCTGATTTTCTTTTATGGAACTTTCCTATTTTTGAGTCGAATTTTTAAACTAAAGCCATGTTTACATCATTCAACAAATTAAATGAAGGTGGCTGTGCAGACAGCCCCAAAGACTGCCGGAAAAGTGAGCTACACGAAGGACTAAATCCAAAAATTGCTGAACGCGACAACCAGTTGCGCCGATGGCCAAAAGGAAAAGACTTGTCGCATAAAAATTCCCGCTGGGAACAACTTCGCTAACAGAAATTATTGCTCCTTCCCGCCGGAACTAATTACCGCAGACTCAGAGTTCATTCGACCTCCCAAATTAAATCCGGGATTAATTCTTTTTAATCCGGAAAAATTGTTTCGGGGGAATGCATGGTTGTAAAGGCATTTTTCTTAAATTTGCAGTCCAATTTTAGAAATGGTCTCCTGGCCGAGTGGCTGGTCCCGAGTATTCGGGAAAGCCGCGTAAGGCTTCGGGGAATTAAAATAAACAAAATATGGTCTCTTGGCCGAGTGGCTAGGCAGCGGTCTGCAAAACCGCGTACGGCGGTTCGAATCCGCCAGAGACCTCAACTTCCGGCAACAGTTTTCACGAACAGTTGCCGGATTTTTTTGCAATACAATCCAAAAACTGCAATAAAAAAATCCCGCCGGAAT
>JBNJGR010000036.1:0-17577 GCA_051747885.1 Bacteroidota bacterium
TTAATACACAATTATATGAATTTTATACAACTGGTAGGTACTAGTAGGTACAAATATATGTTTTAAAAAGTACAGCAATTTCGCAAAAAAAATGTTACATAACAGAAAAATCTCGCTTAAAGGCTGTTTCTTACAATTAATTTCGACGGGTTTCTCATCTTATCATGCTGGTGTGTGAGTAACATATTTCCCAGTGTTTTTCCCATCGCTTTAAAATCGGTTGATATAGTTGTAATCCCCCCGGCAACCACCTCTTTCAGCACAGTGTCGTTAAACGACACGATCCCAAATTTTTCGCCCAGTGTGTACTGGTAATTCTTTGCCACTTTTACCAGTTCTACAAGGTCGCGGTCAGAAATCAAAAAATAGGCTTCATACAAGCCAGGCCGGGTTCCTTTCAGCGACTTCAGTACCTGAAATTTAATTTTTTTTTCGCGACAAAAACGTTCAAATCCTTTTACCCGCTCATCCGGTTCTTTGCCACCCGGATTTACAAAAATCAGCTTGCGGTACTTTTCAAGCAGCTTTCCCCCTTCATTCAGGGCATCGTAAAAATCCTGCTCAAAATCCTGATAAACAATTGGGTAATTTTTCAGTTCCGGTTTTAGCCGGTCCAGAATATAAACTTTCTCTTTCGGCAGCTTCGATATCAGGTGACTGATGTTGTCAAAAGTAGCCGGCATAATAATGTAAGAAGTAAAATGGCCAATGCTGTCTGTAATCAGGTGCTTGAAAACTTTGTAATTAAAATGATGGAAATAAACTTCAATGCTCGCCTTTTCTTTCAGGCTTTCAATGAGCGAATTGTAAAGGTCTTCCTTAAAGGCATTAAATTCATCGAACAACACAAAAACTTTTTCCTCGCGGTGAATTTCAGTACTGGCAATGTAGTATCCTTTCCCGGGTTGGCTCAGTAAAACTCCTTTCTCTTTGAGCTCATTAAAAGCAACCATAACCGTGTCACGGCTCAAATTAAACTCGGCACAAACCTGGTTAATGGAAGGCATTTTGTCGCCTTTTTTCAACCCGTTGGTTTCAATGGAACAAAAAACCGAATCGATTATTTGCCGGTATTTCGGCTTTGCAGACGCAGGATCAATTTTAATTACTTTTTTCAATAAATCAGGCTTTAGGTTTCAACAAAAATAACAGATTCTTTGAAAGTTTTATATGTTCTTAAACACTACCAGTACCTACCAGTTTACTCAGGTTCTTTTTACATTTTTGTATTTTAGATGCCCGTAAACCCAACGTTGAATTTTTAATTAAAAATAAAAATATCATGGAAATACAATCGGCTGATTTCGGAAAACTTTCGAACGGGAAAAATGTAAAACTGTTTACGCTGAGCAACGACAACAACCTTAAAGTTAAAATAACCAACTACGGGGGAATTGTTACAGGCATTGAAATGCCAGATAAAAACGGGAACATTGAAAATGTAGTGTGTGGTTTTGATAAGCTGGAAGATTATCTTAGCGATGAATATTTGGGAAGCTATCCTTATTTTGGTTCGTTAATCGGCCGTTTTGGCAACCGCATTGCCAAAGGGCACCTCCCAATTGATGGCAAAGTTTACCAAATGGCCATTAACAACGGTCCCAACCATTTACATGGTGGCAACACCGGTTTCGACAAACGACTTTGGGAAGCCCGGACTTTTGAAACAGAAAATACTGTGGGGGTCGAACTCTCCTATCTCAGCCCACACCTCGAAGAAAATTACCCGGGCAATTTAAAGGTAAAATGCATTTACAGTTTGAATAACAATAACGAATTCACCATTGAATATTTTGCTGAAACCGATCAAACAACGGTAGTGAACCTCACCAACCACACCTATTTTAACCTTACCGGCGGAAAAGAAAATATTCTGAACCACGAGTTGAAACTTTCAGCCGAAAAAATGACCGAAATGGTGGAACAGATTCCTACCGGAAAAATTATTTCGGTTGAAGGGACTCCTTTCGACTTCTCTAAACCCAAAAAAATTGCCGACGATTTAGACCAGCTGCCCACCGGCTACGACGATAATTTTGTGCTCGACAATGAAAACGGTGAACTGAAATACATCGCCTTCCTGAAAGAGAACAAAAGCGGGCGCCAGGTGGAAGTATTCACTACCCAGCCGGGCGTGCAGCTATACACCGGTTACTGGATTCCGGAATTAACCATTGGCGGAGCTAAAAAATTTGGCAGCTATTCGGGTGTGGCGCTCGAAACACAACATTTTCCCGACTCGCCTCATCATGATCATTTCCCGACAACACTGCTTCAACCAGGCGAAAAATACAACGAGAAAACAATTTATAAACTCACCGCCCAATAAAGGAAAACAAAATACAATTCGTACAGGGGAACTTTGTTCTGAATAACAAGCAAATTCCCCTGTTTTAATTAATATCTGCTACTTTTAAAAACCAGACTTTTTACAAACTTCAAAGACCCTGGTAAAAACAGAATAAAATAATTCCCATTTTTTTTTACTTTTGGATTACTAAATTTAATCAGAAACCATCTGTAATGAAATGAGCATGGTAAAAATCAACATCCAGGAATATGTTTACAAATCCATGCGAGTTCCATATGATACCTTAAAAAATCAACAATAACAATCATATGAAAACAATCATCGAGCTTTTTGAAACAACAGTCGCCAATTACCCCGACAACGTTTATCTCTGGGAAAAAAAAGATGGGAAATACCAGGGGACAACGTATAAAGAAACACGCAAAATTGTATTGAAACTGGCAGCCGGCTTGATGGCACTGGGTTTCAAAAAAGGTGACCGGGCGGGTCTGGTATCCGATGGACGTAACGACTGGATTATTAGCGAACTGGGAATGATTTACGCCGGCGGGGTTAATGTTCCGCTTTCCATAAGGCTTCACGAATCAGAACTGATTTTCAGGCTGAAACACAGCGGCAGTAAGTACATTTTTGTTTCAGAACCCCATGCCGAAAAAATTGAAGATATAAGGGAAAGTCTTCCTGAACTTGAAAAAATAATTTTCATTGACGGGAAAGAAAATCCGGGAAAAGATGATGTCAACTACCAGGATCTGATTCAGGAAGGTGAAGAATACCTGAAAACGCATAGTGAAGAACTGGAAGAAATCTGGAAAAACATACAACCCAATGATTTGGCCAATATCAGCTACACATCCGGCACCACAGCCGATCCGAAAGGAATTATGCTTTCGCACCTGAATTATGCAGCCAATGTGGTGCAGTCGAACACCCTGATGGAACTGCAACCCGAGTGGCGTACGCTGGCCATTCTCCCGTGGGACCACGCGTTTGCACACACAGCCTGTCTTTACGCGTTCATGTTTAAGGGCGCAAGCATTGCTTCCGTTGAACCAGGGAAAAATGCCCTTCAAACTTTAAAAAATATCCCCAAAAACATAAAAGAAATACAACCTACACTGTTAATGAGTGTGCCTGCGTTTTCAAAAAAATTCAGGCAAAACATAGAGACTCAAATTCGGCAGAAAGGAGAAAAGCTCTACAAAATATTTCAGTTTGCCCTAAGAGTTGCTTATATATACAACGGACTGGGATACAATCGTGGCAAAGGATGGAAATTCATTTTAAAGCCGCTGCTTTGGGTTTTCGATAAAATCCTCTTCCAAAAAATAAGAGAAGGTTTTGGCGGCCAGCTGAAATTTTTCATTGGCGGCGGTGCCCTGCTCGATATTGAGCTGCAACGCTTTTTCTATGCCATAGGAATTCCCGTTTGCCAGGGATACGGTTTAACCGAAGCGTCTCCTGTTATATCATCAAATGCTTTACATGCCATAAAATTTGGTTCGTCAGGAAAGCTGGTAAAATACATGGAGCTGAAAATTTTGGATGACGACGGCAACGAAATGCCGACCGGGCAAAAAGGCGAGATTGTGGTAAAAGGCGACAATGTGATGCTGGGCTACTGGAAAAATGAGAAAGCCACCGAAGAAACCATTAAAAACGGCTGGCTGCACACTGGCGACATGGGCTACATGGACAAAGACGGATTTTTGTATGTTCTCGGACGCTTCAAAAGCCTGCTGATTGGCAACGATGGCGAAAAATTCAGTCCCGAAGGAATTGAAGAAGCCATTGTGGAAAAATCACCTTTCATTCAGCAAATGATGCTTTACAACAATCAAAATCCTTATACCTCAGCCATGCTGGTGCCCGAAATTGAGGCCATTAACCGCGAACTGGAAAAACGCAACATTAAACCGGGAAGCGAAGAGGGAAACCTCGAATCGGTATTGATTCTCCAAAACGAAATCAACAAATTCAAAAAAGGTGGAGAACATGAAGATTTGTTCCCCGACCGCTGGCTGCCTGCAACATTTGTTATGTTGCCCGAAAGTTTTAACCAGGAAAACGGTTTGATGAATACCACCATGAAAATGGTCAGGGGAAAAATATCCGACTATTTTAGCAAAGAACTCGAATTTTTATACTCACCACTGGCCCGCAACATCGAAAATGATGTAAACATAGCGGCCATCAATAAATGGAACTTAAAACGCACTAAAAAATGATTATTGAAACTCTTTGTCACCCCCGGGCAGCGGTTATCGGAAACCCGTCAGATGGTTATTTTGGGAAAACCATAGCATTCCTGTTTTCAAATTTTCAGGCAAAAGTTCAGCTATACCACACTCCCGAACTCGACATTCAGCCTCAGCGGCTCGACAAAACCCGTTTCAGCAGCATGCAGGAGCTGGTTGAAAATGTCAACTCATCGGGTTACTACGGAGGAATCAGGTTGCTGAAAGCCACCATAAAAGTTTTTTACGACTATTGCCGGGAGTGCAATATTCAGCTCGACGAACGGAATTTTACCATCCGTTACGATTCAAACATCCCGCTGCGGCTTGGACTGGCCGGTTCGAGCGCCATTATTACAGCCTGCATGAAAGCGCTGATTTCGTTTTACGGTGTGGCCATCCCCAAACCCATCCTGGCCAACCTGGTACTGAATGTAGAAAACCAGGAACTGGGCATTGCAGCCGGGTTACAGGATCGCGTAGCACAAGCTTACGAACAACCCGTTTACATGGATTTCAACAAAAAAACAATGGAGAAACAGGGATTCGGCAACTACGAAGTGCTGGAGGCTGAAAATTTTCCGAACATGTACATCGCTTTCCGCAAAAACCTTTCGGAAGGTACCGAAGTGTTGCACAATAACCTGAGGGCGCGCTTTAATATTGGCGAAAAAGCCGTTTTGGAAGCCATGGAAAAATGGGCCGGTTTTACCGAGGATTTTAAAGCCGCCCTGAAAACCCGCGATTGCAAAGCCATGCACCAGCTCATTAATGCCAACTTCGATTTACGCCACAGCCTCATCCCTATTTCCAAAGGAAATGTTGAAATGGTTGAAACCGCGCGTTCAGTTGGCGCTTCGGCAAAATTTACCGGTTCGGGCGGAGCAATAATCGGTACTTACAAAAACGACGAAATGTTTAAAAAGCTGAAAGAAACACTGGCCCAAAAAGATATTGAAGTAATAAAACCCAACATTGTAAACAAAAATTAAAATGATAAAAAAAGCAGTAATACCCGCCGCCGGATGGGGAACCCGGTTTTTGCCCATTACCAAATCACAGCCCAAAGAGATGATCCCGATTGTTGATACTCCCGTTATTCAGTACGTGGTGGAAGAAGCCGTGGCCAGCGGAATTACCGACATCCTGATGATCATAGGAAAAGGGAAACGGGCTATTGAAGAACACTTCGACAGGAGCCCGATTCTGGAAGAGTCGCTGGTGGCCAAAAAACAGTTTGAGCTGCTGGAGAAAGTAAAAAAAATATCGCAACTGGCAAACATCCATTTTATCTGGCAGAAAGAGATGAACGGACTGGGCGATGCCATTCGGTATGCAAGCGACCACGTGGGGAATGAACCATTTGCCGTTTTGCTTGGCGATACACTGATTAGCGGCCAGGGAGAACCGATTACCAAACAGCTGATGGATGTTTACGAACGGTACAAAAGTTCGGTGGTGGCGCTCGAAGAAGTTCCCCGCAATAAAGTTCACCGGTATGGAGTAATCAAAGGGAAAACACTGGAAAAAAACGTGATGATTGCCGAAGATTTCATCGAAAAGCCAACGGTGGAAGAAGCACCATCGAACCTGGCCATTGCAAGCCGGTATATTTTCACGCCCGAAATTTTTGGTTACCTTGAAAAAACCAAACCCGGGAAGAACAACGAAATTCAGCTTACTGATGCCATGCGCCAAATGGTAAAACGCTATGCCATGTACGGACTCCAGTTTAAGGGCAAACGCTATGATATTGGCAACAAACTCGATTTCATAAAAACAAATATTATTTATGGCTTAATGCACGAAGAAATCAGTGATCCTCTCCGGAAATGGTTGAAAGAGTTTTCAGGGGATTTATAAATATCTACCAGGCCAAATTGACTGTAACAGAATTATTTTGATATCAGATATATTCGAGATACGCTGCTTTTGTGTTAAGTGAACCGGTAAAATTATATAAATTGCAATCCATTGTGAAACACAACAGTAACAGATTCTTCTCATGAAAAAAACGAATCTCGGATACCTATTCCTGTTCCTTACATTTTTTAGTTGTACCCAAAATTCAACACACGAAGTACTAAGAGAACGCATTCCCATTAATGACAACTGGAAGTTTTTCAAGTATGATTCCGAAGCGGAAGCCGACAGCCTGATTTACGACATCCGGCCGGAAGTCACCGGACACCAGGACAACAAAGATGCAGACTCCAAACCTACAGAAGCAGTGCCGGTAGCAAATAACAAAAAGGTATTGAAACCCTGGATTCTTCCCTCGGGAAATGCATTCATTAAGGATCCGGCAAACCGGCATAAACGGCCGGAAGGAAACCCGGGAGGCGATTTTCCTTTTGTTCAGAATAATTTTGACGATTCGCACTGGGAACTTGTTGATCTACCCCACGACTGGGCAATCAAAGGGCCATTTCAGGAAGGCTGGGATACAGAAGTAGGCGGAGGCATGGGACGATTGCCGAGCCATGGTGTGGCCTGGTACCGGAAAAAACTCGACATTACGGAATCTGATGCCGGCAAATCCATTTTCCTGGAAGTTGACGGGGCCATGTCGTATGCCATGGTGTGGCTGAACGGTAATCTGGTGGGAGGTTGGCCTTACGGTTATAATTCATGGCGTCTGGATTTAACATCCTACATTGAACCGGGCGAAGAAAACCAGCTGGCCATTCGTCTCGACAATCCCAACCACTCAGCACGCTGGTATCCCGGCGGGGGAATATACCGCAATATTTGGCTCATAAAAACAAATCCGGTGCATGTTGCACACTGGGGTACTTTTGTTACCACTTCCAATGCTAGTTCGCAATCGGCCAACGTTTACCTTCAAGTTTCAATCGACAATAATTCTGTTAAAGCTTTTGACACAGAAATCATTAGCCAGGTTTTTAAACTCGATTCAACCGGTAAAATTACCGGTGATGTAGTGGCAGAATTTCCTTCTGAAAAAATCAGTATCGCCGCAGGAGAAACCGGAGAAATTAAAAGTTCTGTTAAAATTGATAATCCACGGCTTTGGGGCCCGCCCCCCACACAGCATCCTCATCTTTACAAAGTTGTAACCACTGTTTCAACAAACGGGAAACCCATTGATAAATACGAAACCCGTTTTGGAATACGGTCGCTGGACTATGATCCCGACAAAGGACTAATTGTAAACGGGGAACATATACCATTGAAAGGAGTGAACCTGCACCACGATTTGGGAGCGCTGGGGGCTGCGTTCAACACCCGGGCTGCCGAACGCCAGCTGGAAATCCTGCGCGAAATGGGTTGTAATGCCATCCGCACTGCTCATAATCCGCCGGCCCCCGAACTGCTGGAGCTCACCGATCGCATGGGTTTTCTGGTAGTTGATGAAATTTTCGACGTTTGGGAACGTAAAAAGACACCCCTCGATTTTCACCTGATTTTCTCAGACTGGCATGAACCGGACACCCGATCGTTTGTGTGCCGAGACCGCAACTGCCCGTCAGTTATAATGTGGAGCTACGGGAACGAAGTTGGCGAACAATACACTGGAGAAGGAGGTGCCACCCTGGCAAAGAAACTAAGCGAGATTGTGAAAGATGAAGATCCTTCGCGTCTCACAACGGCTTCTGTTAATTTTGCCAAACCAGACATGCCTATGCCAGGTGTTCTTGAAATCATCAGTCTGAACTACCAGGGCGAAGGTATTCGCGACGCTGATGCTTATTCACATTTACAGGGCATACGTACTTCCCCGCTCTATCCGGCTTTCCATAAAGCATTCCCCGATAAAGTGATTGTGAGTAGCGAAACAGCATCGGCACTGAGCAGCAGAGGCACTTATCTTTTCCCGGTTTACGAAGGCAACAGTGCACCCGTCAGCGACGGAGCCGTTGGCGACCCTGTCAAACAGTATGTGAGCGCCTATGAATTATATACCGCTCCGTTTGGCTCCACGGCCGATAAAGTTTTCGCTTCTCAGGACAAACATCCTTACGTGGCAGGAGAATTTGTATGGACCGGCTGGGATTATCTTGGTGAACCAACTCCATACTACGGAGCACGGAGTTCGTACTCGGGAATCATCGATTTGGCCGGATTCAGAAAAGACAGGTTTTACCTTTACCAGGTGAGATGGCGACCCGAGCTGCCAATAGCACACCTACTGCCCCACTGGAACTGGCCCGGACGGGTTGGAGAAATTACGCCTGTGCATGTTTTTACATCAGGAGATGAAGCTGAACTTTTTCTTAACGGAAAATCGCTTGGGCGCAGGGAAAAAGGAGCATATGAATACCGCCTGCGCTGGGATGATATAAAATATGAACCGGGAGAATTAAAGGTTGTGGCTTATAAAAATGGCAAAAAATGGACGGAAAATTCCGTAAAATCCACCGGAGAACCGAATGCTCTGAAAGCAACTGCTGACCGAAGCACAATTCATGCGGATGGAAAAGATCTGGCATTTATTACAGTGGAAATTTCTGATGAAGAAGGATTGACTGTTCCGCTGGCAGACAACCCCATTTCATTCAGTATTGAAGGCCCCGGAAAAATTGTGGCTACCGACAATGGCGATCCCACAAACATGAATGAATTTCACTCCACCGGACGAAAAGCTTTTAACGGAATGGTGCTTGCAATTATTCAATCGGAAGCCAGAACCACAGGCACTATTAGGATAACAGCAGAATCGCCTGGATTGAAAAAAGATACTGTGCAAATCAGTACCCGGTAAAAATTTTCCGGTTCACCCGAATTTATGGTAGAAAAATCTTGTGCCTGAATATCTATCAAAATTTCCATGAACATCATTCGGAATAATATGTTCGTTTATGTTGTATATGAAAATAAATTTCCATAACTTTTTTAATATTTAACTAAAAAAATTCACTATGAACAAAAAAGTACTATTTGTCTTAACCATGCTCTTTGGAATTTTTGGACTTGCTGCCTGCAGCGACGATGACGATGTTACCGACGAACCCTGTTCTACTTCCTGGTCAACTGAGATACAGGCCGAAATTGAAGCCTTTTCGCTGGCAGCACAAACTTATGCCTCCGATCCTACACCTGCTAACTGCGAAGCCTACAGGACTGCCGCACAAGCTTATATTGATGCCTTAAAACCTTATGGCAATTGTGCCACTTTAACAGGGCAAAACAGAGTGGCCTGGGAAGAAGCAGTAGCTGAAGCCGAAGCAAGCATTGCCGATATGGATTGCTCGTAGCACAGATTATTTCAGTCCTCTTAATAAAAATTATTAAAACCCAGAGGTGTTTTTTTAACGCCCCTGGGTAACTTTTCCACAAAAAATCCGATAAATAACCTCACAGTAGTAAGGCAGAAAAACACAGACATTGGGAGTGAGTAGACCAACGTCTCAATATATTTCATTATCGGTACAACTGGTTAACCCGCTGGTTCAATAACCATCAGCACATCGCCTTTTGAAACCGAGTCACTGGCTTCAAATTTGATTTCTTTAACCACACCATCGACAGTGGAATCGATGTTGTTCATCATTTTCATAGCTTCGATAACCACTACTGTTTCGCCGGCATTTACTTTATCGCCAACCGCTTTTTTGTATTCAACAACCATTCCCGGAAGCGGGGCCGTTAAGCTGCCTGTTTTTTCCACCTCTTTGATTCCCGCCTTCTTTTTACGACGGATTTGAGGAAGTGAAGGTCCCGCTGCATTCGGATCGTTGATTTCAACCGTAAAAGTTTCCCCGTCAACAGTTACTTCCAGTTCGCGACCGCTACCTGTTGATTTTTTGGAGGTCAGCTCGCCCGACAACGCTTTGCGAACTATCTCGGCCTCTTTTTCAACCTGTTCCATTGTTTTGGGCTTCATTTCTTCCGGTACTTCTTCCAGACCATATTTCCATTTCAGGAAACGCTTACCGGTAACAGGATACAGGGCGCACAGCACCAGATCGTCTTCGTTTTTGGCCAGGTCGCCGAATTTTTCCCTTACCTCGTCCATTTCAGGCTCGAGAATCGAGCCCGGACGAACATCAATCGGCTCTTCGCCGCGCGGGTAGCCTTTCAGCGCTTTCTTCTGCACTTCGGGATTAATTGGCAGGGTAGTTTTTCCGTACAACCCATAGCAAAGGTCTTTCACCTCTTTGGTAATTTTGGCATATTCACCTTCGTACGAATCGAACAGCACATTGTTTACCGTTTGCACACCCACGATTTGCGAGGTTGGTGTTACCAGCGGAATGTTCCCCAAATCTTTGCGGACTTTCGGCAACAAGCGGAATACTTCATCCAGTTTATCCAAAGCATCCATTGCTTTCATCTGGTTAACCAGGTTCGAAAGCATTCCTCCCGGAGTTTGATGGAGCAACACATTGATATCGGTAATGGCGTATTTCGGATTGTTGTCGAGATGCCGGTACTTCGGAATGTATTTTTCCATCTCCGCAGCAATGTCGTTCACTTTATTGATGTCGAGCCCGGTGTCGCGGTTGGTCCCCAAAAGCGACATGATAATTGGCTCAACAGCCGCATGAGAAGTGCGGTAAGCATAAGGCCCGATACAGGTATCCACCATATCAACACCGGCTTCAATGGCTTTAAAAATGGAAAGATCGCCCATGCCGGAAGTAAAGTGGGTATGCAGGTTTACAGGGATATCGGTGATTTGTTTAATCTCACGAATCATATTGTAGATATCGTAGGGAGCAATCAAACCTGCCATATCTTTGATACAGATTGAATCCACTCCAAACTCAATCAACTCCTTTACTTTATTAATGTAGTATTCCATGTTGTACACATCGCCACCCAAACGAGGCTGGTCGAGCGTGTAGCATACCACACCCTGAAAATGTTTTTTATTGGCTTTGATAACCTTTGCCGCAGTTTCAAAGTTGCGGTAATCATTTAACGCGTCAAAACAGCGGAAAATATCCATTCCGTTATCGATGGCACGCTGAACAAATGCCTCAACCACATCATCGGCATAGTTGCGGTAACCCACCACATTTTGCCCGCGCAAAAGCATCATGAACGGCGTTTTGGGCATGTGCTTTTTCAGAGTGCGCAGTCGTTCCCACGGGTCTTCCGCCAAATAACGATGCATGGCATCGAACGTAGCGCCGCCCCATGTTTCAACAGCATTGAATCCCACATTATCCATCATTTCGGCCACCGGAATCATGTCTTCGGTGCGCCCGCGAGTGGCAAATAGCGACTGATGCCCATCGCGTAAACTTAAATCGTTAACCTTTATCGGGTTTTCGGCCTTTGGCCGGTCCGCCTCAAAATTCATTGGAGCCATTTCAAGTGCTCCCTGCTTATCGTATTTCATACTATTAAATTGTCTATTTTTAGAGGTAAATTATGGAACTCGCATCAATTTAAAACATCCTCCTGGGTGTAAAAAATTACATGCTCGTTTCATTGTTTGCCTTTTTCATTGTTTTAACTCAACATTGACTAAGCTCTCAACAGCACGCGACCCCTAAGCTGAACCACTTGCCGTTTGTTCATATTTATTTCTATACCCGTACGCGACCATTTGCTTAATCGCGTTAAATTACTGGCTGGCGTTGTTGCATTTGCCTTTTCCTGTTCAATATAGTAAGCTGCAGCTATCATGGCTGCTTTTCTCTTTTTTTCGTAAGTAGTCATAACAGTATATTTTAAAATTATAATGGAATATTTCCGTGTTTTTTTGCCGGAAGAACTTCTGTTTTTGTACTCATGGCTTCCAGTGCATCAATTAGCCGCATGCGGGTTTCGCCTGGAATAATAACCGCATCGATGTAACCGCGCTGTGCCGCGAGATACGGAACATTGAACGCTTCCTCGTATTCGTCGATTTTTTCCTGGGTTTTTGCTTTTTTATCTTCGGCTTCACTGATTTGCTTGCGGTAAGCCGAGATAACCTCAACGGCGCCTTTGGCTCCCATCACTGCAATTTCGGCGGTTGGCCAGGCAAATACCATGTCGGCGCCCAACTGTTTCGAGCACATTGCAAGGTAGGCCCCGCCGTAATCTTTACGTGTCACCACTGTAAATTTCGGAACCGTAGCTTCGGCATAACTCCAGAGCAGTTTTGCCCCGTGCCGGATAATTCCGCCCAGTTCCTGCTGAACACCCGGCAAATAACCCGGTACATCAACAAAAGTGACCAAAGGGATATTAAATGCATCGCAGGTACGCACAAAGCGGCTGATTTTGTCCGAAGCATCGATGTCGAGGCAGCCGGCCTGAATTAACGGCTGGTTGCCGATAATGCCGACCGAATGGTTATTTAAACGTCCGAAACCTACAATTGCATTCTCGGCGTAATGCTCGTGCACTTCGTAAAAACTGTCGTGGTCGAGCACCGTTTCAATAATTTTCTTCATGTCGTAAGGAGTTTTTGCATCATCAGGAATGATGGTATCCAATTCCTCACACACACGGGCGGGGTCATCGCCCATCGGGACAACCGGAGCATGCTCCAGGTTGTTGGCCGGAAGGTAACTCAGCAGTTCAATTATCGATTCGATGGTTTCTTCATCGCTCTCGCAGGCAAAATGAGCATTGCCGCTTTTGGTGTTGTGTGCCATCGCACCACCCAGTTCCTCAAAAGTGGTTTCTTCTCCGGTAACCGTTTTTATCACATACGGACTTGTAATAAACATGTGGCTTTTTTTCTTCACCATGTAAACAAAATCCGTCATTGCAGGCGAATAAACAGCACCGCCGGCGCAAGGTCCCATAATGGCTGAAATCTGCGGAATAACGCCGGATGCCCGTGAATTGCGCATGAATATTTCGCCGTATCCTTTCAATGCATCCACTCCTTCTTCCACGCGGGCGCCTCCCGAATCATTCAATCCTACAACCGGCGCTCCCGCTTTTACGGCAAGGTCCATTACCTTACATATTTTTGCTGCGTGCATTTCGCCCAGTGAGCCTCCCATTGAAGTAAAATCCTGAGAGAAAGCAAATACCGTGCGGCCCTGTACTTTTCCGTGCCCCACAATTACACCATCGGAATTGATGTCGACTTTCTCCATTCCAAAATTCGTGGAACGGTGCTTCACCAGCATGTCAATTTCGCGGAAAGTACCTTCGTCGAACAACAAATCAAGCCGTTCGCGGGCAGTTAACTTTCCTTTCCCGTGCTGTTTGGCAACTCGCTTCTCGCCCCCCAAAGCCAACGCTTCTTCCCGTTTCTTTTTTAAAAGTTCAATTTTTTCTGATACCTTCATCTCATCATCCTGTTTTTATAGATATTCTCAAATCTTTGTTAAACACTGTTTTATTTCAAATAGAGAAATAATTCTTTATTATTTTTTTTACGACTATTTTATTTAAAAACTGCAATACATTCTTAATAAATTATGGATTAACTTTTGGTGAGTGGCTTGTAGTTTAAGTCAGTCCGATTAGAAATAATCAATCCCACCAAACTACCGGTTTTAGAAGGAAGCGGTCTATTTTGACGCATGTAAACCCTATTCCTGTTTTCTGATACTTTCATTGCAATATTCCTCTTCTTTGGCTATACTTAATGCAAACTAAATTTTGTTTCAAATTCTCTGCAATAAAGAAAAAATTCTTTAAACAGGAAAATAGTTTTGACTTTTTAGAAAGAAAAAGAGGAAATAAACCCGCGGAGTTGTGTTTTTTTGTCTGTACTGAGGCTTTTACACACTCATTTACAACACCTTAATAATTATTATCAAAATGTTAAAAATTTTGGGGATATTTAATGAGCATCAATACGTACATAATTCTTAAAAACTTTCATCCCCAATAACCTGGTCAGTAAATTATACAAGGCATATAACTCCAGCGAAAACGGCAGGTAACCCAGGTATCCGGCAAGCGGCATTTCAAAAATTTTGGGTTCATTGAGGTAGGACAAATCGTAAGTCCATTTGGGAAAAGAATAATAGTTCCAAATTTCCCAGAAAAAGCCACAAATCAGCACGCCAATCCAAAGGTTCCAAACCGGGCGCCAGTTGCCTTTTTCGGTGTATTGGAGCAATGTTGGGAAACCCAGCCAATAATTAACCGGTTCGATTATAAAAAAGACCGAAATCCAGACCAGCGGAAAAAACAGTTGCGGCCACACCAGGAACAAAACCAGCATGATCCACCCGGAAATAAAAAACCACAGCGGTAGTTTCCGCCCGGTTTTCCAGTTTGGTCTTTCAAAAGCCCAAATTCTGAAAGTTGCGATAAATTCAGCCGAAACAAACACCGCCGGCAGAACGGTGCTGAAATTCAGCGAAGCAAACAATGCATACTCAAAATCGGAAAAATGATCCCGCCCCTGGTAATTCCAGTTTTGTAACACCTCGTTAAACAGCTCGAACAGCCACCAGAAAGGAATTGAAAAAATGAACAGAAGAATAAATCCTGTTTTATTTCTGCTCATTAACGAATTTCCTTTTCGCATAAAAACCAGGCCGTCAACCGTAAGGATGTACCCCAGCCAGAGCGGAAAAAATGCCAGGTGCGTTCTGAATCCTTCCAGGTACCAGTTCAGAAACCAGAATATGGCGACCAGTAAAAGTCCCAGCCATCCGTAAAGCGGATATTTTCTTTGCCTGTTCATCATAAGAGGAAAAATACAAAAAATTTGGAAGTTTTATTTTGATTGAAACCAATATGTTTTCATTTAATGTATTATTTTTTCAATTTTTAAGTTCCGGCAAGCGGTGTTCCAATGATTCCGACTGCAATCTCAGCCCAAATGAGCAGGAACATTGCCAGAACAACCAATGAAAAAATAACCAGATATGTTTTTTCTTTCACCTTACGAATTATAAAATCTATCGCCATAGCTGCGGAAAATAAAAGAACCGCCGCAACGATAAAATCAAAAAGAGTCCAGTTAACTTCAGTGGTGAAATGCATAGCGATTAATGGTATAAGCAACGGAATTACGACAACACCCGAGATGATTACAAGTCTTTTTTTGTTCATATTCATGAAGATTTTATATTCGCTAATTTCCAAAAATTTCAGCATAATATTCCTCGATCCTGGAAATTTCTTCATCCGATAAACCATCAAAATCCTTTTGTCTTTTTCGTTTTGACAACTTTCCTTTATTTTGATTTAACAACTTTATAAGTAAATCAACTCTTGTGTCGGGCAGGTTGATTAAAGAATTTATTGCGTTGGTTAAATGATCATACTTTTCCAGATAGTCAATTTCTTCCGGTATAATCCTGTTTATTGTCTCTTCAATGCATTCATACAGGTATTCTGCCTGAAGGGTTAAATCAAAATAACGATATAAATCGATCGTGTCGTTCAGTATTCTTATGTTATGGTCTGGTGTCGGTTCCCACTCAATCAGGTCGATTCTCTGAGAAGAATAATCTTCCAGAACCTCCTGGTAATCGCTTATACGATCCAGGATTGCTGCTGAAACCGGGAATATCATATCCCGTTTTGTATATCCCATCCGGATTAGAATATGATGTATCAAATACCGGTGGATTCTTCCATTGCCATCGGACAGCGGATGGATAAAAACAAAACCAAAAGCGATGGTAGCTGCTACTAAAACGGGATCATAGTTGCTTTCCCGTAAAAGACTATTTGTATTCAGTAAACCATTCATCAGGGAGTTTAGATCTTCCGCTTTTGCCGAAATATGATCAGGAATTGGTACAAAAGTTTCGCGATCATGTTCACCGACAAACCCTTCCTCCTGCCTGATTCCCATGTGTTGCAGCTTTTTGGAACCAATTACGATATGCTGGAGTCGTTCTATTTCTGATAAGGTTAAGGCTTTTTTTCCTGCCTGACCGATTGCTTTTCCCCAGTTTCTCGCCCTCATATTTGGAGGAAATTCACCTTCTATTGCAAAAGAGGCTTTAGAATCTTTAAATAACAGGAATGCCGCTGTTCTTCTAATCAATTCCTTGTCCCTTCCATCCAATCCCTTATCAATAGATTCGCGGATATTGGTTGAAATATACTTTTCAAGTTTTTTACTGAGTCGGATCATTGGGCAGAATTCAGGTGTGCCGGGCAGGTTATTTTTCACCCTGTGCCGTGTTGAATTAACCGTTGGCCCCGGAAATTGCAAATCGGGATTAACGACTTCCACGTAGTTGCCTGTTTTTAAATCAGGTATATCGAGTTTAGTTCCTGACAACCACTCATAAAGAAACCAAATTCTGCGGGAATATTGACCGGTCGGTTCATTCAGAATCGCTTCCCTTATATCATCTTCTCCAATAAGTTGAAATATTGTTTTAAGTATTAATAAATCAATGCCTTCATACTTTAAAGCAAAGAAGATATGACTTATAATGTCATCATGTGGTTTGTGTCTTTTGGTAAACACCTGCCAGTGTTCTGTGTTGTATCGCTGATGTTTTTCTGTAACCACAGCAAGCTGTCCGGGTAGTGGCAACAGCCTGCCTGTGCGTTTTTCAATTACCTGAAGCAATAAAGAATAACCTGCCAAAATTCCTTCTTCCGGTAAAGCTCGCCCATGAAAAATGGTTACTTTTTGTGAAAAATAATTACTCATGCTCTAAAAGTATGAAATATAGTTACAAATATAGCATGAAAAATAATTATTCTGCGTGAAAAATGATTATTTTCTATTGCCATGCGTGAAAAATGATTACTCCTTTTGGCGCAGATTTTTTCTGTTCCGGTTAATATCAAACTAACCTTTTATTCCGAAACGCAGATCCGGAACCCGATTTCAGATATTTTTCAAATTGAAAAGCTTTGTATTTATCCGAAAATGCAATGTAGGTAATTACTTCAACAGGTAGTTTATCTTTGGTGTAGTGGACTTTTCTTTCACGGTGTCTTTTTAATCGCTCGTCCAAATTGTTTGTGCAGCCAGTGTAGTAAGATCCGTCATTGCATTTTAAAATGTAAACGTACCACATAAGTTTAGTTTATTTGGAAAGCGGTGGACTGCGTCCACCGAAGTTCACCGAAGATTTAATGCTACAATAATTATATCTTCGATGAAGTTAGTAAAGAAATTACCGAAGCTCACCTACGCCAAGGCTTCGGTGAGCGAAGGTGGAGCTGGCGGGA
>JBNJGR010000037.1:0-17315 GCA_051747885.1 Bacteroidota bacterium
CGTAAACGTTTGCTCGAATACGATGATGTGATGAACTCACAGCGCGAAGTTATTTATAAAAAACGCAAACATGCCCTGTTTGGCGAACGACTCGAGGTTGATGTTCTCAACATGATGTACGATTCGGTTGAAGAACTGGTAAACAGCTATTATGGTTCTGACCAGTTTGAAGATTATAACCTGGAGCTGATGCGGTTACTTTCAATGGAATCGCCTGTTTCTGCCGAAGAGTTTAAACAGCTGAATCCCGGGGAAATTACGGAGAAAATTTATGAAAAAATGATTGATGGCTACAACCGCAAAGTTGAAACCATTGCCAAACAAGCTTTTCCGGTAATTAAAAATGTGTACGAAAAAAAATCGCAAACCTACAAAAATATTGTAGTCCCGATTTCAGATGGTAAAAGGGTTTTCCAGATTGTTTGCAACCTTGAAAAAGCATATGAAAACAAAGGGAAAGAGCTGGTTAAATCATACCAGAAACAAATTGTTTTGAATACCATTGATGAAGCCTGGAAAGAGCAATTACGGGAGATGGACGATTTGAAACAATCGGTACAAAATGCGACTTACGAACAGAAAGATCCGCTGTTGATTTACAAATTTGAGTCATTCAACCTGTTTAAAATGATGGTTGAGAAGGTGAACAAAGATGTGGTTTCTACGCTAATGAAAGGGCACATACCAATTCAAAGTCCGGATCAGGTAAAACAGGCCGAAGAAAGGAAACGTATTGATATGAGCCGTTACAAAACGCAGAAATCTGATTTGCCAGGCGTTGATAATCCGATGGAAGGCGCGAACACGAATACCGGTGAACGCTCAAAACCGCAGCCGGTGCGAGTGGAGAAAAAAGTTGGCCGCAACGATCCTTGTCCTTGCGGAAGCGGTAAAAAATACAAGCACTGCCACGGAAGGGGAGCTAAATAGTTCAATTGCGTTTCCCGGTTAATTGAAATCGATTCATGTTGAAATTAATAGAATAAAATGATACACCTTTTAAATTTTGTCCACTGGAATGTGAGCCCCGAGATTTTTAATCTGGGGCCTTTGTCTGTTCGCTGGTATGGATTGTTATTTGCCTCCGGTTTTTTAATCGGGTACTACATTGGCGAAAAAATGTTTAGATCAGAAGGAGTCCCCCAGAAATGGATCGACTCACTTTTCTTTTATATAATTATTGCCACTATTGTTGGCGCCAGGCTGGGGCACGTGTTTTTTTACGGGTGGGATTATTATTCGCAAAACCCGGCCGAAATTATTAAAATTTGGCATGGCGGACTAGCCAGTCATGGCGGGGCAATTGGAATTATGATTGCCATGCTTATTTATTCGAAAGTGGTAACCAGGCGCCATGTTTTATGGACCATCGACCGCATTGTTGTTCCTACAGCACTGGTAGCTGCGTTTATTCGTACCGGCAATTTGATGAACTCAGAAATATATGGAGTTGAAACCAGCCTGCCCTGGGGATTCATTTTTGAACGCAACGGCGAAACTGTTCCCAAGCATCCCACACAGATTTATGAGGCACTGGCCTATCTGTTGACATTTGCTGTACTGATGTTTTTGTATCGGAAAACCCGTTCGAAGAATAAAGAAGGGGTACTTACCGGAGTATTTTTTATATTTATCTTTGCTGCCCGATTTTTCATCGAATTCATAAAAGAAGATCAGGAAGCTTTTGAATCAACTATGGCACTTAACATGGGACAGTGGTTAAGTATTCCGTTTGTGTTGCTGGGAATATTCCTGGTTGTAAGGGCTATGAAACTTCCTGAAAAAGTTTATAAGAATAAAGGTTAATTATTGCTGATTCAAACACATTAAAATTGATAAAAAGATTGTTCTTATTTTCAGTTAAATAGTCTCAATCCAACAAAAAACGATCTTGGTTTGGCTGGTCCGTAAATGTAATTACTGTCGCGGTTTTTACCGGTATCGAAATCATTTTGGTAATGATTCAGCATGTTACTTATTCCGCCGTATAGTTCGATGGATGAATCCAGGCGGTTTACACTAAAAGTATAACCCAGTTTCAGGTTCTTTTCCAAAAACCAGGGCGATTTGAACAGCACATCCTGTTCCGGTGTTCCTGCGTCGCCTGCCAGTCCGTAGTGCGGAACAAGCATAGAGCCTGTGTAGATTCCCGATAATGAAGCGCTGAGCCTGTTCCCGGGAGTAAGCGTTAACGTGTAATAACCATAAGCCTCCGGTGTGCGCAGGTATTCTTCTGTCCCCTGTAGTTGTTCCGACCATGCAACGGGGGCTTCATGTAAACTTTTTTGCAGTGTAAATCCGCCTTCCAGCTGAAATATCCGGTTGTAATTGGCTCGAATTTCAATTGTACTCCCATATACATTGCTTAACCCGCCATTTCGTTTTTCCATTAATGAGTTTCCGTCTGCATCTTTACCTGTTTCTTCCAGAATGAATGCATCATTAAGCCTTGTATAAAATCCTTCGAGCGTAAAACCATAAATATGTTTCTCTGTAGGTTTGTCCCAGTTTATCGATGCACTTGCACTTTGTGATCGTTCTTCCTTTAAATCGTCTGCCAGGCTAATGGTTTGGATTCCTCCTCCGGCAAATGCGATGTGCATATCTGCATCGAAAGCCTGCGGCGCCCGGAACCCGGTTGACCACGACAGGCGCAGTTGTGTATTTATATTGGGCTTAAAAAGAAGTGAGAGTCTTGGATTTACAATAAGATTGTCAACAAAGTTGTGCTTGTCTGCCCGCACTCCGGCCAATAATGTGGTTTTTCGTGACATTTCCCAATCGCTTTGAGCAAATAGTCCCAGGTTTCTTGAATTCTGGTCGATTAAGTAGTTGTATGCTTTAATTTCGTCGTAAATTTCGTCGGTAACATATTCTGTTCCAAAAGTAAGTGTATTGTTCCCTTTGATGAAATCAGTGATAGTGTGGTTTAACTGGGTTCCCAGTTGCAAAGTGTAATTGGTTGAATGCCCGTAGGGAGGGTTGTTGTTGTAAGCCTGCAGTTCCGACGGGATGTCGGGAACAATTCCTGTAAAATGTTTTCTTTTGGTATATTGACCGGCGGTGTATAAAACAAGCGAGGTATGATAATCTTCACTTGTGATTTCATAGTCAGCTCCACCCATCAGTACATCGTGCGTACGTTCTTCCGACTGCTCAGCCAGGTAGGCTGGCCCCTCTGTCATTTCCCCGCCATAGCGGTATTCGTGCATGTTGGAAAAGTTGAATTTCAACTGCTGTTTATCATTCAGCCTGAAAAAAGAGTTCAGGCCGAAAGATGTATTGTTCAGCGAAGGCATTTCCGAATAGTTATCGCCGTTGTGGTCGTATAAATCGCGCTGACGATGCGATGTGTAAAGTGCAACACCTGCATTTCGTTTTTGGGAAAGAGCGGTGAGTGTACCATTCAGGTTGTAATCTGCTGCACCGCCTCCAATTACAGAATTGTTTGATGTTATTTCATAAGAATTCCTTTCCGGCATTTTAGTAATGATGTTTACCGTTCCGCCAATTGCACTTGACCCGTATAATGCTGAAGCACCTCCACGAACAATTTCGATGCGTTCTACCATTTCCGATGGCAGCTGCTCCAGTCCGTAAAGTCCGGTTAGCGGACTAAAAACAGCCCGGCTGTTCACCAGTATCTGACTGTAGGCCCCGCCAAGGCCATTCATTCGTAATTGCGTATAGTTGCAGGTTTGGCAATCTACTTCCATTCTCAGACCAGGTTGAAAATTGAGTGCTTCCGAAACTGTTTGTGCTGCTACATTATTAATGGTTTTCGAATCGAGTACATTTACAATAACGGCACTTTCGGTTTGTCGCTTAAATGTTTTAGTGCCGGTTATTACAACTTCACCAACTCTGTGTACATCCTCATCCAGTTCAAATTTTACCTCGATGGTTTCACCTGCTTTTAAAATTACCGGACGCTTTGCCGTTTTGTATCCAATCATTTTTGCAACAAGAGTAAACTCACCTTCGGGTAAATCCACCATCATATAATGACCGGTAACATCAGTTGCTGTACCATAATTAGTGCCTTCAAGATAAATATTTACAAAAGGAATATGTTCACTTTTTGAAACTACATGCCCGATAATAACTGCATCGGTATGGTCCTGTGCCTGCGTAACGAAAAGCACTGATAAAAAAAGTGCAGCTGAAATGATTTTCTTCATAATACTTAATTTGATAATGAAACTGAAATCATTATTTAGAAACATTCTAAATAGCGTTTTGTTTCAATGGTATCAAAAAAAATAAAATGGGCAAATAGAAAATGAGGAAATCAATTTGTAATTTATTAATCCGGGAACTATGCAAAGTGTTTTACGCCAGCTTTTATTTCAGAATTCCTGTTTAGGCCGTAATTATCATTTAATAAATTCCAGCTTACCTCCATTTTGCAAATTCTCATGAGTAATAGCAGGTTTGATTTCTTTTCCGTTTAGCTTAACTGTTGAAAAAGTTTCAAATTGGTTTTCGGGAGTCGCCTCAAGAACAAATTGACCTGCCTTGTAGTATTTCTTGTCGAGGTTTAGCGTCACTTTTTCAAAGATAGGAGATGACAACTGGTACTCATTACTTCCGGGACAAACGGGATAAAATCCCATTGAACTGAAAACATACCATGCAGAAATCTGTCCGGCATCATCGTTGCCTGGCAAACCTCCGGGGCCGATATCGTATTCTGTTCTTAACAGGTTTTTTACAGTTTTCTGGGTTTCCTGCCAGTCGCCCGAGTAGTTGTACAGGTAAGGAATATGGTGTCCGGGTTCGTTCCCGTGCCAGTATTCTTTGTTTGTGAAGAGTTCGTCCAGCTTGTTGCGAAATTTCTCGCGGCCCCCCATCAATTCAGTTAATCCTTCCACATCGTGTGGCACGTACCAGCTGTAATGTTTTGGAGTTCCTTCGGTAATGTAAAATAGTTCGCCGTTGGCATCAAATTCATCGGTAAACGTGCCATCTGAAAACTTACCGCACACCCAGCCTTTATTGGTGTCGAAAACATTGATGTAATTCAGTGCCCTGGCCGAAAGTTCTTCGAAGTCGTCGTTTTTGTCTAATTTATTTGCTGCCTGTGCCAGTGCCCAGTCGTTATATGCATATTCCAGTGTTCTTGAAACCTGCTCGTGCGGATGAAATGCATGAGGTACTTCATCCTCGATTGGAATGTATCCAAACTCAAGGTAGGAAGTGAGCGAGCGGCGTCCTTTCCCGTCGATATATTCTTCCATGTTGTCCGGTGTTTCAAAAGCATTTTTGCGCATATAGCGGTAAGCTTTTTCCGTGTCGAATTCAAAACCTTTCATCAGGGCATCAGAAATAATTGAAATACTGTGGTCGCCAATCATAGCTGAAGTATAGCTATTCCACATGGGAAAAATCGGGAGCCAGCCACCTTGCTCTGCTTTGACAATCAGTGATTTTACCATATTTTCATAATGCCGGGGAGCAATCAGGCTCAGCAGTGGCATTTGGGCACGGTAGATGTCCCAGTTTGAAAAGTCATCGTAATATTCAAAATCAGTGGCTTTTTGAATTGTTGTATCGCCATCGAAACCAGGATATTCGCCATTTACATCGCTGAAAAGCCGGGGGTGTATGAGGCTATGGTAAAGGGCAGTATAAAACTTTGTGAGTTCGTCTTCGTCGCCTCCCTCTACTTCAACTTTTGTCAGCAGTTTGTTCCATGTACTTTCAAGTTCCGTTTTTGTTTTTTCAAAATCCCAGTGTGGAATTTCTGTGTCAAGATTTTCACGGGCATTTTCAATACTGGTAAATGATGTGCCAACTTTCATTTTTACACTCTCACCTTCATTCAGATTGAAAAAAACATAAGCTCCAATATTTTCTTTTTCTTTCTGTTCTGTAGAGTCATGAAAAAATTCATTCTCGGCATAAGTTCCTGTCCTGGCAAATTCCTTATCGAATTGCGCGACAAAGTATCCCGCAAAACCTGCCTGCTTTCCATTTCCGTTATAAATACGGTGAACAGGATTGTAGCCCGAAACCTCTCCTTTTTCTTTGTCAATTTTAATAAAACCTTCTCCTTCGTCGCTGTTAACATCGATGATTATGGCAGCGTTTTCGGGATCGAGCCATGAGAAACGAAAAAATCCGGAACGCCTTGTTGCTGTAATTTCTGTTATGATATTGTTTTCGGGAAGTATTCCTGTATAATAAGCAGGAGATGAGGCATCGGCATCGTATAGGTAAGTTGTTCTACGCTGCGATGGCAAAAACTTGAAATTGTTTATAACAGAAGTCGGGAAAAATGTAAAGCTTCCGTAATCCTGAACGCAAGATCCACTGGTCCAGTGGGTAGCCCTGAACCCCTGTAATACCGGAGTTCCCCAGTAAAAGGGGGCAATACATTTTTCTTCTGACGCGTGGGTTTGGGGAGTCCACTGGGTCATGCCAAATGGAGCAGTTACAGCCGGAATGGTTTGTCCGTAATCTAAATGGTCGCCTTGTTTTTCGCTGGAAGCAGGAGTAGATGATTTCCATGTACCAATGAGCATATCGACATGCTGGAGGTAATCGTTTTCTTCTTTTTGAGAACAACTGACCAGAAATGCAAAGGCAAGTATAAATGCCGGAATGCGCAAAATTTTCATATCTCAGGTTTTATAAAGTTCAATAAAATGAGGATTCAAAAATAAGAAATCGGATAAAATATATGTAGTAAAACCGGATTAAAACTACAAGAAAAGAACTCCTCTTTGCAATGAGCAAGAAAAGTAAATATGTTTTCCTCAGGAAACAGGTTTATGGTAAATTAAAAAGATCCCATATCCGCGAAATTCCTTTGCCGGGTGTTATAGCTTTTAGGGGTGAGAGCCCCAGGTAATTAATCCTGACATAATTTACATTTTGAAGGTCAAATACCGGAGTTTTTGACAATTTGTATTCCTGTATTTTTAAAGCAATTACCGTTTTTAATGTTGCAGCCCTGACTCTAAGTGTAAATGGGGAGTTTTTTGCCGGGTGGATATGAATATAACGCCTGTTATTTATGCCTTCTTTTATAACCCACAACGATGTATCAGAGAGTTCAATCTTTCGGTATTCTTTTGGGGGCAGCCATTCCAGAAATTTTTCAGGAGAATATATACTTTGGATTTCAAAATAGGTTAAACATTCATTACATATTCCGGATACAGTTAATTTTCCGTAGTATAAATCAATCAGGTTGTTTCCCATGCTTTTCAATTCATCTGTCACTTCATGCCATTCCTTGCTTTGCCAGGTTTTAAGCTGTTGCAATAAAAAACCTGAATGGTGTTTGTATGGATTAAACGTTACGGGAACCGGAATTTTCTGAGCCATTTCCACAATAGATGAAACATTTATATAATTTTACCCCAAATTACTAAAATGAACCACACGCCAATACATAACTTCTTTATTTTTAATGGCGAATTAAAGCCTGTTTCCGATTTTATTCCTTCAGAAAATGATGGGGGCGTTTATGAAGTTTTAAGGGTTGTGAAAGGTATCCCGCTTTTTTCTGAAGAGCATATGGAGCGTTTTTTTGCATCGGCAGCACTTGCAGGTAAGGCAATTCGCTACGAAAAACTGGAGATCCTGAGTTTTATTCAGAAATTAATAAGTGCGAATAAAGTTTTGTTTGGGAATATCCTTATTTCATGCAAAGTTAATCTGAAAGCATTTTTTATCGCACACCAGTATCCAAAAGCTTCAGAGTACAAAACGGGTGTAAAGTGTGGGATTTTACACGGGGAACGGCAAAATCCCAATGCTAAAATATTTCATACAAACGTCAGGCACCAGGCTGATAAACTTATAGCAGCCAAAGGTTATTACGAAGTTATGTTGGTGGACCAATATAACCGTGTTACGGAAGGAAGCAGGAGCAATGTATTTTTAGTTAACGAAAATGTAGTTGTAACGCCGCCAGGGAATGAAGTTTTGCTGGGTATAACAAGGCAGAAAACTATTCAGCTGGCAAAAGAATCAGGGCTGGTTTTTGAAGAACATGACGTCTTTTTATCTGATATCGCAAATTTCCAGGCGGTTTTTATTACCGGAACATCACCAAAAATTTTACCTGTTTCACAAATTGAGAATTTGAAATTTGATCCTCAAAATAATGTAATGCAGTTCCTTATAAAAAGTTATGAAAAGTTAATTTTAGAGTATATTTCAAAAAATAATTGACATAAACTTCAATTGAAAAGAATAAGTATTTTGTTAGTTAACTGTATTTTACTGAAATAGTGATGAATTTGAATTCAATACATTCATAATCAATACAAATATTTAAATTAAAAACTTTAAATAAATAGTACTCAAATTATAAAAGAATAACTAAATTTGTTAAAAAATGTATATATAGTTGTATGGATTGTGTAATAGTTGTTTTGAAAGGATGAAATAAATTGTTAAATTGGCCTTTTAGGAAAAACTTCAAAAAATTAAATAATTATGAAAAAGTTTACGCTTCTCTTTTTGTCCCTGTTTATAATGGGAACTGCATTTGCCCAAAATGCAGATAAAAAATGGGCTATCGGATTAGGACCAGGTGTTTCGCAAAATCTGGAAAAAAATGAATTGAGTTTTTTAGCCGATTTTTATGTTAGCCGTTATTTAAGTCCGTCTTTCGATTTAATGCTGAAAGCCCAGGGTGGTTTTAATGACGATGGTGTTGACTATTTTAATCCTGTTCTGAATTTCAGGTTTAAATTTTTCAACGGCAGTATTTTATCTGAAACCAGCTCAATTCAACCTTATTTGTATGCTGGCCCGGGATACCTCATGGACAATTTACACGAAGGTGTGAATTTTAATGCCGGTATTGGTTCGAAATTTCCTATCAGCCCCAATACCTCGCTTTATCTTGAAGCAGGGTACATTCATGGTATTGAAGGAGAAAGACATGTGGATGAAATTTTAACGACAGTTAACGATAATTTTATCAAACTTTCAGGCATCATTGAATTTGCAATTGGCGCAGCCAAAGATTCTGACGGCGATGGCGTTCCCGACAGAAAAGATAAATGTCCTGACACCCCTCCGGGAGTAGAAGTTGACGAAGATGGATGCCCGCTTGACCGCGACGGCGATGGCGTTCCGGATTATAAAGATGATTGTCCGGATGAGCCGGGTGAAGCCAGGTTTAATGGTTGTCCTGACTCAGATGGCGACGGAATTCCGGATAAAGATGACGATTGTCCAGACACTCCGGGATTGGCTAAATTCAACGGATGTCCGGATACTGACGAAGACGGCGTTCCGGATCACCTCGATAAATGTCCCGATACTCCTAAAGGATGTCCGGTTGACGAAGACGGATGCCCGCTTGATTCAGATGGCGATGGTGTAATTGACTGCGAAGACAGGTGCCCTACAGAACCAGGTCCTGCCGATAACGACGGTTGTCCTGCTGAAGAAGAACTGGATATTCCGGCAGTTTACTTCGATTTTGATAAAGCTGAATTGAGGCCCGAAGCAATAGAAGAACTCGATGAACTGGTTGAAACCCTGAGTGAAAGTAAAGAATATGAAATTGTTGTTGGTGGCCATACTTGCGACATTGGAACAAATCAATACAATATGGACCTTTCAGAAAGAAGGGCTCAGGCAGTTGTTAAATACTTGCTTTCAAAAGGTATAAGCAATACTTATGTAGGTTCAAATTACTACGGTGAAGAAGAACCTGCTGTTCCCAACACTTCTATTGAGAACAGAAGAAAAAACCGCAGAGTTGAGTTTGAAGAAGCTACAATTGTAAAATAATACTGTGTAAATAATATTTTAAGCAAAGCCCTGCCAGCCGGCAGGGCTTTTTTTATGGCATGCATTTGCCAAAAGTGTAAATTGTTATCTTTGTCGCTCACAAAAATTATAGGCAATGAATATCGAGCAAGTAATTCATTCTGCAGTTGCAGAAGCATTAAAAAATCTATACAACTTTGAACCAGCGGGTAATTCAATACAGCTGCAAATTACCCGTAAAGATTTTGAAGGCGACATTACCCTGGTGGTTTTTCCTTTTTTGAAACATTCGCGCAAAAGCCCGGAAGAAACAGGAACACAAATTGGCGAATATTTACAGGCAAATGTTGATGAAGTAAAATCATTCAACGTAATTAAGGGTTTTTTAAACCTTGCAATTGCCGATAATTACTGGATTCGTGTTTTGAAAAATGCCCGTAAGGATAGCACATACGGAACAAAGCAAGCAGATAAGAATTCCAGGTTGATTATGGTTGAATATTCATCGCCCAATACCAATAAACCTTTGCATTTGGGGCACATTCGTAACAACCTGCTCGGTTATTCAATTTCAGAAATCCAAAAAGCAAACGGCAACAAAGTTGTGAAAACAAATATTGTTAATGATCGTGGTATTCATATTTGTAAATCGATGGTTGCCTGGAAAAAATGGGGAGAAGGTAAAACGCCGGAAAATACCGGAACCAAAGGCGATCATTTGGTTGGAGAGTTATATGTTGAATTCGATAAGCACTATAAGGCTGAAATCAAAGAATTAATCGACCAGGGTTTTACCGCGAAAGAAGCTGAAGCCAAAGCGCCATCAATATTGGAAGCCCGTGAAATGTTACTAAAATGGGAAGCCAGGGATTCTGAGACTATGGAACTCTGGAAAATGATGAACAGCTGGGTTTACAAAGGTTTTGATGAAACTTACCGGAAGATGGGGGTGGATTTTGATAAAATTTATTACGAATCGGAAACCTACCTCGTAGGAAAAGAGGAAGTTTTACGTGGAGTGCAAGAAGGTATTTTTTACAAGGAAGATGATGGTTCGGTTTGGGCTGATTTAACGGAAGATGGCCTCGATAAGAAAATTCTTTTACGCAGCGACGGTACTTCTGTTTACATGACTCAGGATATTGGCACTGCAAAAATGCGTTACAACGATTATGCTATCGATAAAATGGTTTATGTTGTTGGTAACGAGCAGAACTATCATTTCCAGGTTTTGTCAGTTTTGCTCGATAAACTGGGTTATTCCTGGGGAAAAGACCTTTTTCATTTTTCTTACGGAATGGTTGAACTACCCTCCGGGAAAATGAAATCGAGAGAAGGCACTGTGGTTGATGCCGACGATTTAATGGAGGAAATGGTTAACGTAGCCCGAAAAATGGCCGAGGAGTTGGGAAAACTTGATGCACTGACTGCCGAAGAAACAGAAAAAACGTTTAAAATAATTGCTTTGGGGGCCCTCAAGTATTTCATTCTTAAAGTTGATCCCAAAAAAAATATGCTGTTTAACCCCGAAGAATCTATTGATTTTAACGGGCACACAGGTCCCTTTATTCAGTACACCTATGCACGCATACAATCGGTTTTGCGTAAAGCAGAAGAGAAAAATATCAACTTACTGGGCGATGCAGATGAAAATATCAGCATTTCCGATAAGGAAAAATTAGTATTGAAACGAATTTCACAGTTTCCTGATATTGTTGCCGAAGCCGGAACAAACTACAGTCCTGCTGTAATTGCCAACTATTGTTACGAACTGGTGAAGGAATACAACCAGTTTTACCACGACCATTCCATTTTAAATGCATCAGAAGATAATGTAAGGGATTTCAGACTGGTATTATCTGAGACCGTTGGGAAAGTGGTTAAAAGCGGTATGGCATTGCTGGGTATTGAAATGCCCGAAAGAATGTAAAAAAAAGGGGAACCACCCCCTTTTAATAAAATTTGATTTAATGGTTAAAGGAAAAGCATCCTCGTTATTATAATATTCTGTTTTTAGCCAGAAGGTAACCCCCTTAATCTGATTTTTTTTTGAATCCGTAAAAAATACTCCAAACCATTTTCTTATTAATAAATAGATTGTATTTTTATGCAATGATTGTAATTACTTGTATTTTAGGTGAATCAACCAGTATGTTGATACTTTCTTTCTAAATATTTTTTATTTTTTATGAAATTGAGGGTTACCTTTTTGAAATAAACCGAATTATATAATAGAAGAACATGAAAAGTTACACTGATGAACAAATCCTTAAGGGAGTACTGAGACATGATAATTTAATATTGCAATACATTTATAAACAGTATTACTACAAGGTAAATCATTTTATAAAGAAGAATAGTGGGAGTGAGGATGATGCTAACGATGTTTTTCAGGAGGCGATAATAATAATTTATCGGAAGACGAAAGAAAACGATTTAGTTTTCGAAACGAGTTCTTTTCAGGGATATTTATTTTCAGTATGCCGGTTTTTATGGCTTAAACAGCTTGAAAAGAGGCGGATAGAAAAAGAGAAAATAAATGACACCATGCCCTATCAGGAAGATTTGTACGACGAAAACCTGGTAGAACTGGTGGATAAAAATGAAAAGTATGGTTTATACCAGAAACATTTTAAAACCCTGAGTACAGATTGTCAGAAACTTTTACAGTTGTTTTTTGAAAAAGTACCCTTAAAAGAAATTGCTCAAATTATGGGGTATAAAGGAGAAAAATATACTAAAAAACGGAAATTCAAATGTAAAGAGATTCTGATAAGCAGGATTAAGCAAGATACAGAATTTAAAAAAATACTTGAAGATGATACCTAAAACAAAGCTTTTTGAATTGATTGAGGATTATTGCTTAAATAATCTTGACAAACCCGAAAAAATCGAATTTGAAACAGAACTGAAAAAAAATGATGAATTAAGTGAAGAAGTAAAATTCGAAAAAGAATTACAAGCTGCCATTACTGAAGAAGACGTTCTAATTTTAAGAGAGAAGCTCGGAAAAGCTGCAAAACATGCAGATGATAAAAACAAAGATGGTTCCTTCGAATTGCTCGAAGGTTTTGCAGACATCCAGCAACTCACTTCCTCTGTTTCCCCCGAAGAACTTCTTGATTACTACGACTCGCTACCCAAAGTGCACGTTTATCAACACGAACTTATTTCAAACGAAAACATTCACCAGTTTTACAAGGAACAAAATGTTTCTGAGCAGGAAGATGAATTTTCAAATGAAGATTTTGATGACCTTGGGTTTGATGGACTCGAAGAAGCCCTGCTTGAAAAAGATATTTTAGACCTGCGCGATACATTGTCCAAAGTATCACAAACCGTTCAGATGCAGTTTTCAACAGAAGAAATCGACGAATACATTAGTGGTGAATTAACCGGAAAAGAGCTGAACGAGTTTGAAAATGAGCTGAAAGTTAACAGTGCACTGGAACGGGAGGTTAAAATTCACAGCGAACTGGAAAATGCCCTTGAAGAGCTGGATGTATTAAACCTCAGAGATAAAATTTCTAATTTAATGAATACGGAAACTTCCTGGAATGTAAGTGAACAGGATATTGAAGAATTTATTGAAGGAACCCTTGAAGGGGAAAAACTGGAGGATTTTAAAGCCGAGTTGAATGAGAACACCGATTTAAAAGCAGAAGTTTCTCTGCGGAAAAATGTAAACTTTTCGATTGGTGAAAATGAGATAATGACGCTTAGGGATAAACTTTCGGTAACCAAACGTGAAATTGAAACCAAAGAATTAAAATCAATTGTTCCCGACACCAAAGTTCAGAGAATGCAGTGGTGGAGAGCCGGTGTTGCCATTGTTGTAATTTTAATAGCTGTTGCCGGATTGTTTAAAAATGAGTTTACCTCAACTGAACAATTATATGGAAGTTATTACCAGGCACCAGAGTGGTCGCCTCAGAGGTCAGTTACATCCGATGTAAGCTATTTACAGGAAGCGAACATTCATTATACCAACGGAGAATATCAACAAGCTATAGGGCTTTATAATCAGGCTCTGGAAGTAAGTGCTGATAAATATGTTTATCATTTTTACAAAGCAGCCAGTTTGCAAAACATGGAGCAATATGATGAAGCTGTACCTGAATATTCAAAAGTAATTAACCAGGGTGATAATATTTTTATTGAAGAAGCCGAATGGTACAGAAGTTTGTGCTACATAAAACTGGATTCGAAAGAAAAAGCAAAAGAACAATTACTTGCAATAATTGACAGAAAAGGTTTTTATGAGAACGATGCAAAAGCCGTTTTACGAAGATTAAAATATTCATTCAAATAAATTTAAGCCGTTAAACTTGATTCAACACATTTACTTTAAACTACTGTTCTTTAAAATGCTGACAGCAAAAATTTAAACGTACACTTGAGAACCACACATTCTGAAAAGTTGGTACGAAATTTTTGAAATATTGCGAGAAAAGAAATCGTTACTGAAAACCACACATTCTATTTTTTCAGTACAATTATTTACGCGATTTTCTTATTCGAATAAATTGGTCAATTGCAATGCCCAAAATGACAAAAAGCAGAAGTCCGAAGAAATAAAAATCATAACTTCTGAAAAGCGGTGTTGTATTTCCAATACTGATATATCCCAACCAATAGTGGGGGTGTGCCATTCGCGGATTGGCGTCTTCGAGATACTGCAGTTTTGCAAGCCGGAGTGCTTCATCCGTTGGGCGGCCTTTTTTCAGGTTATTGTAAAACGAACTCATTATATGCGTGCCTGCGTTGTCTTCTACTTCCCACTGGGTCATAATAATTGAAGGACACCCCGCATACAGAAATCCACGGGCAAGACTCATTACACCTTCTCCATTCTTTAAATTTCCACTTCCTGTATTACATGCGCTTAACACTGTGAGTCGCGCATTCAGGTCGAGGTTATAAATATCTGCAGTGTTAAACCAGCCGTCATTTTCCGGGGTCTCACTATTGTTTTGTGCAAACGCAAAACGCGAAAAAGCAGGAAGTGAGTCATTAATAAAGGCATGCATTGCCAGGTGCAAAATTTCGAAGTCGCCGCTGTTTTCTCTGAAATTTATTTCTGAAGCTTCTTCCCCTTTAAATACCTTCGTTTTAACTTCTTTTGCTATTAAATCAACCTCACGCTGAACGCCGGGCAAAGGAATCAGGTTAATTTTTTCATTTTCAAACAAAACTGTATCAGCTTTATATTCAGGAGCAAATGCCAAAACTTTGTTGCTGGCTTTTCGTTGGAGGTTATTAAATTTGAAGTGAAGATTGGCAGAATAAGCATAATTTATTGTATTATTTCGGATAAAATAGGGCAAATGTGCAAACTGTATTTGTGAGGATGTATCGGGTAATTCCACCAGCAAGGCTTCAAATGGAATATAACTTAGTTTGCCGTCGGGGATAATTGTAATTTTTTTGTCTTGTATTAATGCTGAAAAAGGTTTTATCAGCGCATTGTAGAGTTTGTTGGCCGAAATGCAGTATTGTTTTGATTCTTCATTTCGTGTAAACAAATACCGCGGATTGGACATGAACCGGAAAGTATTTTCAATTTCGGGTATAAAATCAGCTGTAATATTCTGTTTGGTAAAGCTGAATTTTTCAGGCGAAATAAAAAACGTGTAAAGTTCAGGAATTGAGTCGGTTTCGTTTAAAACATACTCAATAACCACTTCTTCTTTAGCCAGGTTTTTCTGAATGTCGGAAATACCGGTAGCCGAATTAGCGTATTTTAATTCATAAAAATCGCTGTAGTTTTTTTCGAGGTACTGGTTCAGTTCTTCACGTTGTTTTTTTAATTCGAAAAGTAAAGAGTCGGTTTGTGCAATTTCATCAGGGTCAGAATTTTCTGATGAAGTTAAATTGTACAACTTCTCATTGTTTGAAGTAATTCTGAAATTGAGGTTGCGTTCCAGTTGGGTAAGGCTGTCCGGAATCAAACTATTTTCTTTAGCCAGCTGATCGGTGATTCGGTCGAAAACAGCACTGGATTTTATCCTTTCAGCGTTATTGAAGGCGAATTCTGCAACTTCCTGGTCATTACTTAATTCATAGGCTTTGAAAGCGGTCTGGATAATTTTATTGAAGGTTGACTCTTCAAGCGCGCTGAGCTGAATTTTGCTGTCGTCAGAGTAAATTTCCCTGCGTGCCTGTTGTATGATATCGGAAGTAACTTTGTAGTAATCAAGTGCTTTGTGGAGCGACTGCGTGTAATCCTCCTGTTTTTTATCTTCGTAAACATCAGCAATCTGGGCATACGTATCGGCAATCAGCTTTAAAAATTCCAGGGTTTGGGTAAGCGAAATTGTTTGCCCCAAATCGAATGTGTCATCTGAAAGCGTATTTAAATCGAAATTTAAGGCTTCCAGTCCTTTTTCATAACTTCTTATCGCCTCTTCAAGGTTGGCCGATTTTTGTTGCCTGAAATCGTCAATGTTCTTGGTTTCTACATTTAGGTTTTCATGGTAGATGCCAAGGGTTTTGTAGTAAAAGGCAAGATTTAAACCTTGTTCGAAATGATTTTCTTTAAAAATGTAATTAATCTTTTCAAGGATTTTTTCTGCCTCAATAAAATTATTGTGGTAAATTAAGAATGTTGCAAAATTGATATATTCAAATGCTACATTAAGATCTGTCTCTGAATAAAGTTCTTTAGAATAGTCCATAACTTTTTGATAGCTTTCATAAGCTTCTTCGGTATTACCTGCTTCATTTAGAGAAGCAGCTTTTAGACTTAAAAAAAACAGTTTGGTGTCAGAATATGAAAAGGGTAAATATTCTTCAATAATTTGAAAAATTTCTTTATAATTTTTTAGTTGAAAATGGATATTGGCGATGTTGTAAAAAATATCGGCAAGGCCTTGTTCATCAATTTCTTTCTGTTCTAAATATATTGCAGCTGCTCTTTGGTAATAGTCAAGTGCTGTATTGTAATCCAAAGAATTTAAATAAACATTTCCGATATTATTATATAAACGGGCTATTGCCATCTTGTTTTGTTCGTATGCCTGAGAATATGCTTTTTCAGCAAGCAGGAAATATTCAATAGCCTGTTCAAAATCACCTAAATTTCTGTAAGTAATCCCAAGGGCACTGTAAATACTTCCAGTTTCGTAATTTTTTTCCCCATAAAATCTGATGGATGCGTTTAAAGATTTTTTAAAAAAAAATTCTGCTTCAATAAAACGTGAATTTCGGAAGTGATTTAATGCCTCATTTCGTAACTCAATAGCTGTTATGCTATCGGTAGTAAGTTCCTGATTTTGAGCAACAATATTGATATTGAATAAGAAGGTGAGTAGAACAAATATTTTAATTTTTAATAGCATTTTTTTTTCGTTTTGGCCGTCTTCAAAATTACTCTTTTAAAATTTTTTTCCAATTAGAGGGTTACCTTTTTACGTTTTTCGGAATATATAAGTAGAATGTGTGTTTTTCAAGTTTAACGGTTTAAATTTAATTGTGATGAAAAAGTTTTTTGCCAGTACAGAAGAAAAAAAGAATTTTAACGATTTTGACGTATTAACTTCTAACGAAATGCTGCAGGTTCGCGGTGGTGG
>JBNJGR010000038.1:0-17271 GCA_051747885.1 Bacteroidota bacterium
TTTCACGGCGTGTTCAATCCATTCGTAAAGCAACAGGTTGTCGCCAATGGCAATTTGTGTGGTGTTCATCCCATTTTCAAAAATCAGGTAATTGAGCAGTGCCGCGTCGAGAATAATGTCCCGGTGATTCGAAATGAAAAGATAGGATTTCTTTTTATCCAGGTTTTCGATGCCCTTGCTGCTTAACCCGTCAGATGTTTTGTTGATGACAGTACGCAGCAGATCGTAAACAAACCCTCCCTGCAGTTGCTTGATGCTGCGGACCATGCGTAGCTGAAGTTTTACGATTTCAACCTTGGGGCGTACTTTGAAAATATGCATTAACACCTTGTCGAACGCAGGGGATTTTATCATTTTCCTGATTTTTTTCCGCGCTTCCTTGTCAGTGTATGGCCTTATGTCGTCGAAATTATATCTCACTTTTTTGTTTTTTATTGAATAACAGAGCAAAGTAACGAATTCATCGTTATAATTTCAACCTCAGCTGGAATTTTACTTCTGTTTTTTTGTTGCCGGATATTTCGCTGTACCCCGAACCAATCGATTCTGCGTTGCTGAGCGTTGTGTTGGCCAGTTTAAACCAGGCCTCAATATTTTCGCTGATTTTGTATTTCATATTGAGATAAGTGCGAAAGCCTTTTCCGAAGTAGGCGGGAATGGAAAACATGTAAAGCAAATCGTTTTCGTAGGCGTAAATTCGCGAATTGTAACTTTCAGTTTTAAACCATGCTATCCGCGCGGTTAAGTTCAAAGGCACAGAAACCGGAGAATACTGCACATCCTGAAAAACCATAAACCCGTTTTCCTTATCTGTTCCTTTGTAAAAAACGTGTTCTGCCCGTGTTTTTAGTTTGATAATTTCTGAAGGCTGAAATTGAAAATGAATGCGGCTTTTCCGGTGTTGCTCCGGCAGGTTGATGTATTTTTCATTTTCCCTGAATTTCTGGTCTTTCACTTCGTTTTTGTAACGCAGGTAAAAAGTAAACCTGTCGGAAAAATGAAAATCGGCCTGTGCCAGTAAATCCCAGCCATTAGCCGGTCCGGCGGTGGTAAAGTTAATCCATTCCGAATGGTAAAAATCAGAATATGCCGTAAGGGTGACAAATTTTACGGGGAGGATACGTGTACCGAAATAGAGACCGGTTTCATTGCCGGGCATGCTGCTTTCCGAAAACGGATTGGCCCACAAGGCGTGGTAGTTTTTGTCGAGATGCCGAAACAGCGCGGAAAACTGGATGCGGTCGTGCAGGTGGCCAATTGCGCCCTGTAAAAAGGCTTTCCCTTTTGATTTTGATAGGGCAGCCTCGCCAAAAAGCTGGTATTTCCCTTTGCTGAACAGGTAATTGACGCCACCCGTATAATTATTTGTTTCCTTAAAACGGAATTGATTATACAGCTGGGTGCTACGGATAAAAGGCAGTTCAAATTCGCGCCGTAAAAATGTTAGGCCTATTTTCAGATGGTTGAACTGGCGGGTTGCCACAACTCCAAGGTTCACATCGCGCACACTGTTTTTGTCGGCAGTTTCGTTTTTGGTGCGGTGGTAGCCCGATGCCTGCAGGCTGGTGAAATAATTTCCAAGCGAATCGGAAAAAGCCAGGTTGGCATCGTTTTTCTTGTTGGAGTAGAAAATATTCAATCGGGTTTCCGCGATGTTGAGTGTTGCCGATGCACCCCTGAAAAAGCGGTTCTCATCGGTAGAAGTAAACGGCCGGACGCCCTGATTCGTTTTTGAAATATCTAGCGCATAAACTGTTTTTCCGGTGGAAAATCCCTGCCATAAGACCAGTCCCTGCCCAGAGCGAACTACAAAATCACCAACAGTAATATTTTCAATCATGTTGCTTAGCTTTAAACTCAGGTGGGCCGAGTAAAAATCGAACCCCTGTTTGTTGGCGCCGGAAAAGAAAGCTTCGCCGGGATCTTTTTCGGCTGTAAATCCTGCTGCAATACTTTCACCTGCCCTGAACCGGTAACGGGTGTAATAGCGTGCGCGGTTCCCTTCAAATGGGATGGTTCCGTCGTCTCTTTCCTTGTAACCACGCGGTTTTTGGGTAACACCCAGGGTTCGTAAAAAAAATTCGTGTCGCCCGTATTTCAGGCTTTCCTTAAAACTTACCGGTTCGGTCTCGGCAGGCCCAAACCAAATAAACGGCTCCATTTTGGTGAGCAGTTCGGGTGTGAAACCATCGATGGAGTTTAACTCATAAATGGAGTAAACCGGACCATAATTTTCAAGGTAATCCGTTAGTTTTTCAATTTGAATGTCGTTCAGCAAATGCAGTCTTGAAAGGTGTGAACGGCCGGCAGCATTTACATTTAACGGATTTTCAGCATATTCTTCCAAATCTTCCAGAATCAGGGCCGCATCGGTTTCTTCTTCCAAATCCTGAAGGATTGATTCCATGATGGTTTCCAGTTGCATTGTTGCATCAGGGTTTTGTGCCATCAATCCCCAATGGACTGAAAAGAACAAAACTAAGGTTGTATGTTTGAGCCATTTTGTCATTACCAAATAAATTGCAGTGAAACTGAGGGGGTGATACCTAAATTTCCGTGGTAGCTGAACCCAAAATCTGCCGAAATAATGCCTGTTTTATAGCCAATTCCGGCGGTGTATTTAAATGGTTTGCCCGATACCCCGAAACGCATTGCCAGGTTTTCAACCGGTAAAAATTCGATGCCTGCTTTTACCAACGCCGGGTTTTGGTTGTCTTTTTGGGTTTCGAAAGCTGCCATAACATATTCGCTAAAACGATAGTGCCCACCAATTCTGAAAGTGACCGGCATTTCAATTTTGCCGGCAGGTGACTCAATGCCGCCCAAAATGGGATTGAAAACATGGGCGCCTAAAACCAGTTCATCGAGTGGTTGAAAAAGCAGGCCTCCTCCAAAAGTGACAAAACCGCGGGTGCGTTCATTCTCAGGAAAAGTTTGAGCCAGGTAATTGAGTTCGATACCTGCGCTCCATTTTTCGGTAAGCTGGCGGGCAAAGGCCAGTCCAAGCTTGTTCTCTTTAAACGTTCCTTTTCCGAACTGAAAAAAGCTGAACCCGAAAGTTCCCAAATTAACCGGGAGGGCAAACGAGCCGGCTACCAGCGAAAGTTCATCCACCCCAAATTTCGACTCATAAAAAAAGCCTGCATTAAACTGGTTCAGTTTTGCCAGCCCGGCCTGGTTATGGAAGTTGGCCCAAACATCGGAAAATGATACGGAAGCATGCGAAAGCCCAAGTGAACGGGCGCCAACAGGATGATTTTCCATTGAAAAACCGGTGAGAGTTCCCAAAAGTATAAGGCAGGCCGTTAATTTAATTCGTTTCATAAAAAAAGGAGGTAATCATTACTTACCTCCCCAATTTACGTTAAAAATATTTTTTTCTCAAATTAATTGGTCTTGAAATTATATTTCACCTCCGAGAGTTCTTTATTGGCGTTCACAATTTTCTGTTTCAGGTTTTTCTTAAACTCAAGCATTTTTTGCATCAGTGCCTCATCCCCGGTGGCCATCATTTGTACGGCAAGTATGGCGGCGTTCATGGCGCCGTTAACGGCAACTGTGGCTACCGGAATTCCGGGAGGCATTTGCACAATCGACATGATGGAGTCGAACCCTTCGAGGCTGGCTTTTATGGGAACGCCAATTACGGGGAGAGGAGTCATGGCAGCAATTACACCTGGCAGATGCGCCGCCATTCCGGCACCGGCAATAATAACTTTTACACCACGTTTTTGGGCACCTTTGGCAAAGGTTTCTACCTCGTCAGGAGTGCGGTGGGCCGATAATGCATTCATCTCAAAAGGAATCTCAAATTCGTCGAGCAATTTTGCTGCTTTCGACATCACATCCAAATCGGACGTACTTCCCATGATAATACTCACTTGTGCTTCCATCTTTTATAATTTAAATTTTCACTTAATCAATTTGTTTTGTTATTTTGTGCATCAATTTTTTTAACGAAAATACGGCATTTTACCTGCTTGTAAAAATAATAGTAAAGAATGAAGAAAGTCAAAATTCACGATAAAACCTTTCAGTTATTTATTCCTTATGAAAAAATCCGGGCTACCGTCGAGCGAATGGCTGAAAAAATGAATAATGATTTGGCTGGCAAAGACCCCTTGTTCATCTGTATATTGAATGGTTCATTTATGTTTGCTGCCGAACTTTTTAAGCGCATCGATTTAATCGATTCTGAAATTTCCTTCGTTAAACTGGCTTCGTACGCCGGCAAGCAATCTACCGGTAATGTTAAACAATTAATAGGGTTGAATGAGAAGATTGAAGGACGTACCGTGGTTGTTTTGGAAGATATCGTAGATTCAGGAATTACTATCGACAACATTCAGGATCAGCTTAAAAAACTAAAACCCAAAAAAGTTAGCGTTGCCACCCTTTTGCTGAAACCCGATGCACTAAAAAAAGAAGTAGAACTGGATTACGTGGGGCTGGAAATTCCGAATGATTTTATCGTTGGTTACGGTCTGGATTACGACGGTTATGGAAGGAATCTGATTGATATTTACTCAGTTGTTAATGAATAAAAAAACCAAATTAGTATGTTAAACTTAATTTTATTTGGCCCTCCGGGGGCAGGAAAAGGTACCCAGGCCGAGTACCTGATGAAGTCGTTTGGCCTCATTCATTTGTCAACAGGAGATCTGCTGCGTAGCGAAATGGCAAAAGGAACCAAACTGGGAAATGAAGCCCAAAATTTTATGGAAAAAGGCGAACTGGTACCCGACGAAGTCGTGATTGGAATGATTAAAAACAAACTCGAACAGAATAAAGCAGCCAAAGGTTTTATTTTCGATGGATTTCCACGTACTGTTGAACAGGCCAAAGCACTCGACAGCCTGTTGAATGAAAACGGAACGCCGATTTCCGGAATGCTTAGTCTTGAAGTGGAAAAACAGGAGCTTATCGACAGGCTGCTGAGCCGCGGAAAAATTTCAGGCAGGGCCGACGACCAGGACAAGTCGGTTATAGAAAACCGCATAAACGTTTACAATGAAAAAACAATGCCGCTGATTGAGTACTACAAAAAACAGGGAAAACATTTTGGCATAAACGGAATGGGTACCATTGAAGAAATTGCTGAGCGTCTGGAAGAGGCAGTTGAAAAATTATAGTTTCATTTTTTTGTTAACCACTTAACACCTGATTAATCACCGGGAGCCGAAAAGAAGGGGAAGAAAATGGCAGAATCGAATTTTGTTGATTATGTAAAGATTCATTGTAAGTCGGGGCACGGAGGTGCCGGCTCGGCTCACCTGCGCCGCGAAAAATTTATACCCAAGGGCGGTCCCGATGGCGGCGATGGCGGCCGTGGAGGCCATGTCATCCTCGAAGGCAGCCGGAACAAATGGACACTTCTTCATTTAAAATACCAGAAACATATTAAAGCCGGAAACGGCGGGCCGGGAGGCGGCCAGCTTAAATCCGGTGCCGATGGCGAGGATGTAATTATTGAAGTCCCCCTGGGAACCGTTGTGAAGGATGCCGAAACCGGAAATTTTTTGTTTGAAATTACGGAGCACGGTGAGCAAAAAATATTAATGAAAGGCGGCAGGGGCGGCCTCGGAAACGACCATTTCAAGTCGTCAACTTTTCAAACACCGCGTTTTGCGCAGCCGGGCGAAGAAGGCGAGGAGGGCTGGAAAATTTTTGAGCTGAAAGTGCTGGCCGATGTGGGCCTGGTTGGATTTCCCAGCGCCGGAAAATCCACTTTGCTCTCGGTGGTTTCGGCAGCAAAACCCAAAATTGCTGATTATCCCTTTACCACGCTAACGCCCAATCTTGGTATTGTGGGATACCACGAAGATAATTCGTTTGTAATGGCCGACATACCCGGAATTATTGAAGGCGCCCACGAAGGAAAAGGACTTGGGCTGAGATTTTTGCGGCACATTGAACGTAACCCGGCATTGCTTTTTCTGGTTCCGGCCGACAGTGACAACCATCTCAAAGAATATAAAATTTTGCTCAACGAGCTGGAAAAATACAATCCCGAGTTGCTCGACAAGCAACGCTTGCTTGCCATCGGCAAAGCCGATATGCTCGACGATGAATTGATGAGTGAAATAAGTGATGAACTGAAAGATGTTCCTCACCTCTTTTTTTCTTCAGTAACAGGGTTCAATGTTACGAAACTGAAAGACAAAATTTGGGAAATACTGAATAGCTAAATGGAGTTTTTACAAAAAATACTGGAGCTCGACAGCGAACTTTTTTTATTTCTGAACAGTTTTTACAGTGACTTTTGGGACACCGTTATGTTGATGGTAACACGCAAAGAGACTTGGTTACCGTTTTACCTGGCTATTTTGTTTTACGTGTTCAAAAACTTTAAAAGCAAGTGGTGGCTGGTGGTGCTGTTTTTGGCACTTACCATTTTACTCAGCGATCAGTTGTCAGTACTCCTGAAAGAAACGGTGCAACGTTTTCGGCCGGTGCACAACCCCGACATTCAGCACCTGGCGCACAATGTGTTGCGAAAAGGGGGGTTGTACGGATTTGTTTCGTCGCATGCCGCAAACAGCTTTGCACTGTTTGTTTTTATTACCCGCATTTTCAAAAATCGCGGGTTCTGGCTGCTCATGCTCTTTTGGGCGTTGTTGGTGTCCTATTCACGTATCTACTCGGGCGTGCATTACCCGCTCGATATTGTTTCCGGTGCTGCACTGGGCTGGCTAATTGGCTGGGGAACATACAAACTGCTGATGTTTGTGGAAATTCATTTTTTCCTGGCCCGCAATCCCAAAATTGAAACCACCAATCTTTCCGCCCGTCAGGCAGGGCAAGTATTTTTGGTTTTTGCAGTGCTTTCGGTTACGGTAATTATTATGGCTACCTTGCTTCACCGTTATAATTTTTTGTGATATGAACCCATCGGCTGAAGCATTTTACCAATCTAAAAATCAGACTTACTCAGACAAACTCAAGGCTGTTTCAAAAAAGATCAAGCATTTTGCCTGGTTTCGCCTTTTCGCCTTCTTGCTCATATTTCTTCCCCTTATTATCTGGGGCTGGAACGGTTGGCTCACCGTGGTGCCCATGTTCGCTTTCACGGTCTTTTTTTTATTTCTGATTAAAAAAAACATTCAGCTTGAAAAGCAAAAGAAGAAATTTGAAGTGCTGATAAAGTTAACGGAGGATGAATTGCTGGCCTTAAAACATCGTTTCGATCATTTCGTAAAGGGGAGTGATTTCCTGGATCCCAATCATTTTTATGCTTACGATTTGGATATTTTTGGTGCGGATTCTTTGTTTCAATTCATTAACCGCACATCTACCAAAAGCGGGCGGGCAAAACTGGCTGAGTGGTTTAAAAATCCTTTTCTACAAAAAGAGGATATTGAACAACGCCAGGAAGCCATCCGCGAATTGTCGCAAATCCCCAACTGGCGGTTGCACTTTTTGGCCAACGGGCATTTGTTTAAGGAAACCAGTGAGCTGAGTAATGAAATAAAAAACTGGGCTGAAACCGATTTGCAGCTCAACCGTCCTGATGGAATAAAATGGCTCACCTTTTTGCTGCCTTTTTTCACATTGCTGGCCCTGATTCCTGCAATTGCCGGAATCTCCTGGATACCGTTCAGTATGCTTGTTTTCACACAATGGCTGCTGCTCTATTTTTCACGCAAAAGAGTTGCGCAGTTCTATGCTTTTTTTGGACGAAAAATCCAGTTGCTGGCTAAATACATTCAGTTGCTTGAGTTTGTTGAAGATCGTGAATTTCAGGCTCCTTATCTTTTGAAGCTTCAAAAAAAAGTGCACCAACCCCACCGGGCAAGTCATATTTTCAGGATGTTGAAAAAACAGGTGAAACAGTTTGAATACCGTCAGAATATAATATTGACCCTGGTATTTAATTCTGTTTTTTTGTGGGATATCCGTTGTGTATATAAACTCTGGAAATGGCACCGTCAAAACCGTAAAAAACTGGTTACCTGGCTCGGGGTAATTGCCGAAATGGATGCACTTATCAGCCTGAGTAATTTTGCAAACAACAATCCCGTTTTTGCTTACCCGAAAATTCACGATGGCGGATTCGCTTTCCGGGCGAAACAAATTGGGCACCCTTTGTTGCCCCCTGATAAAAGGGTGTCGAATGACTTAACCATCGACGGATGGTCGAAAGTAGTAATTGTTACCGGCGCCAACATGGCCGGCAAAAGCACATTTTTACGCACCGTGGGTGTGAATATGGTTTTGGCCCGATTGGGGGCTCCGGTTTGTGCCAGGGAATTAACCTGCACTCCCGTAAAAGTTTACACCAACATGCGAACTACCGATTCGCTGCTGAAAGATGAGTCCTACTTTTTTGCCGAACTGAAGCGCATTAAAGGTGTGCTCGACAGATTGGAAAGCGGCGAGCGCATTCTGGTAATTCTCGATGAAATGCTGAAAGGAACCAACTCGGTAGATAAACTCAACGGGTCGAAGGAACTCATTCGCAAGCTGCTTCATTTAAAAGCTGTGGCTCTAATTGCCACGCACGACCTTAAACTCAGCGAGATGGAAGAAGAGTATCCGCAGCAGATTTTCAATAAGTGTTTCGAAATAACTATTAAAAATGATGAACTGGTTTTCGACTACCTGCTTTCCGATGGTGTTACAAAAACCATGAACGCTACTTTTCTCATGAGGAAAATGGGCATAACCTGAAATTATTGAATTATTTATCTGATAGAAAAATTTTATATCGCCTGCTGTATTCAGCATATTCTATCAGAAAATACCCTTTTAAGTCAATTACTTATCCATACTTTTTCAACTGTTCGCTGTTCATTAATGGTGCTGTATCACCTATACAAAACATCGTTGTTTTAGTTATATTTGTGACAAATTTCAAAAAAATATGGCTCCGAATTACGACGAAGCAACAATTAGAACACTTGAATGGCAGGAACACATCAGGAAACGCCCCGGTATGTACATTGGTAAACTGGGCGATGGTTCTTCTGCCGACGATGGTATTTACGTTTTGCTGAAAGAGGTGCTCGATAATTCAGTAGATGAATTTATGATGGGGCACGGGAAAAAAATTAAAATTGATATTGAAGAGGATAAAGTGGCCATTCGCGATTACGGCCGTGGAATTCCGCTTGGCAAACTGGTTGACGCTGCCAGCAAAATGAATACCGGTGCCAAATACGACTCCAAAGTTTTTAAGAAATCGGTGGGGTTGAACGGTGTTGGTATTAAGGCGGTTAATGCGCTTTCCTCAAAATTTACTGTCCGCTCAGTCAGGGAAGGCGAGGCAAAAGAGGTTCTTTTCAGCCAGGGGATGATTGAAGACGAAAAGGATATTAAAGGCCTCGACGAACCCAACGGAACACTGGTGGCATTTGAGCCCGATGAGGCAATTTTCAGCAAGTTTCATTACATCAGCGACTATGTGGTGAACATGGTTAAAAATTACACGTACCTCAATGCGGGGCTGGTCATTGAATATAACGGCGAACGTTTTTATTCCAGAAACGGATTGCGCGATTTACTCGAGGACAACATCGACGAAAATCCCATTTACCCGATTATTCATCTGAGAGGAGAGGATATTGAAATTGCCATCACCCACGGGAACCGCTACGGCGAGAATTACTATTCGTTTGTAAACGGCCAGCACACTACGCAGGGTGGAACGCACCTTCAGGCATTTCGCGAGGTGTATGTGAAAACCATCCGCGATTTTTTCAAAAAAGATTTCGACCCATCAGATATTCGTGCTTCAATCGTTGCCGCGGTGAGTATTAAGGTGGAAGAACCGGTATTTGAGTCGCAGACCAAAACCAAACTCGGCTCGAAAGATATTGGCCCCAACGGCCCGTCGGTAAGGGCGCATGTGGGGAATTACCTGCAAAAAGAGCTTGACAATTATCTGCACAAAAATCCCGATACGGCAGAAGTGTTGCATAAACGCATTGTGGAGTCGGAACGCGAGCGCAAAGCCATTTCAGGTATAAAAAAACTGGCCAAGCAACGGGCCAAAAAAGTGAGCCTTCACAACAAAAAACTGCGCGACTGCCGCATTCATTTCAACAGTAAAGATCCGAAGGCGGAAGAATCGAGTATTTTTATCACCGAGGGAGATTCGGCCAGCGGCTCTATTACTAAATCGCGAAACGTGAATTCCCAGGCTGTTTTCAGCCTGAGGGGAAAACCACTGAACACGTATGGACTGACCAAAAAGGTAGTTTACGAAAACGAAGAATTCAACCTGCTGCAGGCAGCACTGAACATTGAGGAAAGCCTGGAAGACCTCAGGTACAACCAGATAATAATTGCTACCGATGCCGATGTGGACGGGATGCACATCCGGTTGCTGCTCATCACATTTTTCCTGCAGTTTTTTCCCGACCTCATCCGGAAAGGGCACGTTTTCATTTTGCAAACCCCGCTTTTCAGGGTGCGGAATAAACAAAAAACCTATTATTGCTATTCGGAAGAAGAAAGAAGAGAGGCAGTTAAAAAGTTGAAAGGAAAAGCTGAAATTACCCGGTTTAAAGGGCTGGGCGAAATTTCACCCGATGAGTTCAAAAACTTCATTGGAAAAGAAATTCGTCTCGATCCGGTGATGATGCGCAAGCAGGATTCGGTGAAGCAGATGCTTGAATTTTACATGGGGAAAAATACACCTGACAGACAGGATTTTATTATTGATAACTTGTACGTAGAAAAAGACGAAGTAGCCTAAACAGAGCTCAATAGATAAGAATGGCAGAAGAAAACGCTAACAACGACGAATTACAGGATAATCACCCGGAACGGATAAAGGAAGAAATCATTTATTTGCCCGGAATGTACCGCGACTGGTTCCTGGATTATGCGTCATACGTAATTTTGGAACGTGCGGTACCTTACGTGAACGACGGGCTGAAACCAGTGCAGCGCCGCATTATGCATGCCATGCGCGAAATGGACGACGGACGTTACACCAAGGTGGCCAATATTATCGGCCAAACCATGCAGTATCACCCGCACGGCGATGCTTCAATCGGCGATGCCCTTGTTCAGCTCGGGCAGAAAAATCTGCTTATTGATGCCCAGGGAAACTGGGGTAACCAGCTCACCGGCGACGGGGCTGCTGCACCACGTTACATCGAGGCACGTTTGACAAAATTTGCCCTCGAAGTAGTGTTTAATCCCAAAACAACTGAATGGAAACTGGCCTACGATGGCCGCAAAAAAGAACCGGTAACACTGCCGGTGAAATTCCCGCTGCTGCTGGCCCAGGGAGTTGACGGGATTGCCGTTGGTTTGGCCTCTAAAATTTTTCCGCACAATTTTAACGAACTCATTGATGCCTCCATTGCTTACTTGAAGAACAAAGAGTTTGAGATTTTACCTGACTTTCCTTCGGGGGGCATGGCCGATTTCAGCAGATACAACGACGGGCTGCGCGGTGGCGTGGTAAAAATCAGGGCCAAAATTGAAAAGCGCGATAATAAAACGCTGGTCATTACCGAAATCCCGTTTGGGAAAACCACCACAACGCTTATCGATTCAATTATAAAGGCCAATGAAAAGGGTAAAATCAAAGTCAAAAAGATTGACGATAACACCGCCGAAAATGTGGAAATTCTTGTGCACATTGCCAATGATGTTTCGTCTGATAAAACCATTGATGCACTTTATGCTTTTACCGATTGCGAAGTTTCGCTGTCGCCCAACGCCTGCATAATTGAAAACGACAAGCCTCATTTCATAAGTGTTTCAGAAATTCTGAAACGTTCGGTTGATTCCACGCTCCGTTTGCTAAAACAGGAGCTGGAAATTAAAAAGGCAGAACTGGAAGAAGCCTGGCATTTTGCTACGCTCGAACAAATCTTTATTGAAGAGCGGATTTACAAAGACAAAAAGTTTGAAGATGCCGCAAGCATGGATGTGGCCATCGCTCACGTGGACAAGCGGCTGGATCCCTGGAAACCCAAATTCAAACGGGAAATTACCCGCGAGGACATCCAGAAGCTCATGGAAATCAGGATGGCGCGAATCCTGAAATTCAACACCGACAAGGCCAACGAAAATATTTTATCGATTGAAGATGAAATTGATGAAGTGGTTAACAATATCGAAAATATTGTTCCATACACCATTCGCTGGTTCAGCCACCTGAAAGATAAATACGGGAAAGGGCGCGAGCGCAAAACCGAAATCAGGAGTTTCGAAAATATTGTAGCCACCAAGGTGGTTGTGAAAAACGAAAAACTGTACGTTGACCGCAAGGAAGGTTTTATGGGAACTACCCTGAAAAAATCGGAGTTTGTTTGCGACTGTTCCGACATTGACGACATTATTGTTTTCAGGCGCGACGGTACCTATTTCGTGACCAGAGTTTCCGACAAAACATTCATTGGTAAAAATCCACTGCACATTTCCGTTTTCAAAAGGAACGACAAACGAACCATATACAATGCCGTGTACCGCGACGGAAAAACAGGCCTATCGTACATGAAAAGGTTTGCAGTGACCGGTGTTACACGCGATAAGGAATACGATCTCACCAGGGGCACAAAAGGTTCGCGGGTTACCTATTTCTCCGCCAACCCCAATGGCGAGGCTGAAGTATTGAAAATACTGCTGAAACCCAAACCGCGCATCAAAAAACTGGCTTTTGAAGTGGACATGGGCGAGCTGGCCATAAAAGGTCGCCAGTCGATGGGGAACATTCTCACCAAACACGAGGTGTATAAGATTTCGCTGAAGGAAAAAGGCGTTTCTACGCTCGGTGGCCGGAAAATCTGGTTCGATGATGATGTGCTGCGCCTGAATGCCGAAAACCGCGGGAAATACCTCGGCGAGTTTTCGGGCGAAGACAAAATTCTGGTTATCTACAAAAACGGCGAATTGCAGCTTTACAATTTCGATTTGAGCAACCATTTTGATCCGGATATTTTAACCATTGAAAAATTCGACAGCACTAAAGTCTTGTCGGCAGTTTATTACGATGCCGAACAGAAATTCTACTATGTAAAACGTTTTGAGATTGATGAACCCGAGGGCAAGCGCATTCGGTTTGTTGGCGACAATCCGGACAATAGGCTCATCAGCATTACATGGGTGCGTTACCCGCGCCTCGAGATTGAGTTTGGAGGGAAACACTCCGAGCGGGAAAATGAAATTATTGAAGTGGCCGAATTTATCGGGGTGAAATCGTGGAAAGCGAAAGGGAAGCGATTGTCGAATTACAAAATTGAAAATGTAAAAGAGATGGAGCCGGTAGTAAAAGACGAAGACCAAAAACCGGATCAGGACAAAGATGATGATGATGAACCGAAAGATGATTTTGATGACATCCCGTTTGAAGTGAAACGCCCGGGTAAAAAAGATGATAAAAACCAGATGTCACTTTTCTAATGAGGAGTAGAGAAGAGTTCGAAAGTTTGAAAAGTAGGGAACAGGGCATTTACCTGTGCAGATGAACCGGACAATTTCAAACCATTGGGTAGCTCATTATTCCCTTTCCCTGTTTTCTTTTTATTTTTGTTTTTCACCTTTTAAAAAGAAAGATGCGAATTTACCTGATAGGATATATGGGCTGCGGAAAATCGACACTGGGAAAACGACTGGCCAAACATGCCGGGCTGCAGTTTATCGATATGGATCATTACATTGAAAAACGAAACTGCAAGACTGTTCCACAACTGTTTGAAGAGTTTGGTGAAAAAGGATTTCGAAAGCGGGAACGTAAAGCGTTGGAAGAACTTTCGGAATTTACCGATGTGGTGATTGCCACCGGCGGCGGTGCCCCCTGTTTTTTCGACAACATCGATTTGATGAACCGTACCGGCAAAACGATCTACCTCAATATTGACCCGAAAATCCTGGCGAGCCGCTTGCTGAAATCCAAAACCGAACGTCCGCTCATCAAAGGAAAATCGAAAGAAGAGTTGATTGACTTCATCGACGAAACCCTGAAAAAACGCGATGCATTTTACAAACAGGCCCATTACCAGATTACCCGCCCCAATGTGGATTTGGATGAGGTGGTGGGGATGATTTCATAACATTTTTACCATGCCAACCGTTGCTCGAAATTTTGCCCGTACCCTCAAAGCTATCGAAGTTCGTTTTGTTTTTGGAGTTCCCAGCGGGAACATGACCGATTACATTGAAGCTCTACGAAAAGAGGAAGGAATCGATTTTGTGCTGACCGGCCACGAGTCGGCTGCGGCTTTTATGGCAGCCGTTTGCGGGCGGCTTACCGGGATTCCGGGTGCTTGTTTCGGTACTTTTGGCCCGGGAGCAACCAACCTGGCAACAGGCGTGGGGTGTGCGTGGCTTGACCGTTACCCGCTGCTGGCTTTTACCGACGAAATGCCCGAAAAACTCCTGAATCGCACAGTTCAGATGAACATCGACCACCAAACGCTTTTTCAACCCATCACAAAATGGACCACGCGGCTGATTCCCGGCACAGTGAATGAAACCATTTTGAAAGCCGCCGGAATTGCCGTTTCCGAAGTGCCCGGCCCGGTACATCTTGGTGTTCCTGCCGGAATTGGCAAGACAGTTTTTGAAGAGCCCGAAAACGATATTCAATACCTCCGGCTGGAAAAGCAACCTCCCGGCAGCTCGTTTTTCGAATCGGCAGAAAAAGCCTGTTCGCTTTTTGTGAGTGCCCGGAAACCGCTTCTTGCAGTGGGATTATCTGCAGTGCGGGCCGGCGTTAAAAATGAGGTGCGTGAATTGGCTGAAAACTACCAGCTTCCTGTGGTGCTCACACCTATGGCAAAGGGAATGTTTCCTGAAAACCATCCGTTGTATGCGGGCGTGCTTTTTCATGCTTTATCGGGGCACGTGGCAAAAACTTACGGTGAAGCCGATTTGGTAATCGGCATTGGCTACGATACGGTGGAATTCAACTACGAAGAGTGGATGCCCGATGTGCCGCTCATTCATTTCGACAGCCGCCCGGCCGATGTGGACAGCACAAAAATTACAAATGTGCTCAATTTAACCGGCGACCTGAAAACCATTCTGAATGAATTCCCGGGTTTTCCTTCCGGCAAAAAAAGTTGGAATCCTGAAACCGTTGAATCCCCCAAAAAAGAACTGTTCAGAATGCTGGAACCACCAAAGAACAGTTTCGGTCCGCGGGCAGTGATTGAAGGCCTGCGCGAAGCACTGCCGGAGGATGGAATCCTCACCCTGGATGTGGGCGCCCATCTTCACCTGGCGGGCCAGCAGTGGAAAACGCCTTCGCCCGAAAAACTGCTGATGACCAACGGCTGGTCGTCCATGGGATTTGGCATTCCGGCAGCCATTGCCGCCAAACTTTGCCACCCGGAATTGCCCGTTGTCTGCCTCACCGGCGACGGCGGTTTCCGCATGATGGTCGGGGAAATGGCCACTGCCAAACAACTAAATCTGGCCATCATTTTTGTGGTCGTAAATGACAACAGTTTGTCACTCATTCGTATAAAACAAGACAGAAAAAATTTCGATTCAAATTACGGCACCGATCTGCCCGGGGAATCATTTCAGCCTGAAAACAACTATTTTGGTGTGCCGGTGATAAAAGTTACAAATTTCGGAGATTATCAAAATGCACTCAAAAAAGCATTTTCGTTAAAAGAACCGGTTATCATTGAAGCGTTTGCCGATGGTCGGGAATATGATGGATTCGTTCTTCAGAACAATAAATAATACAAACTGAAGGAAATAATGTATTTTTACATAATAACTTTTGAATTTTAAAGACTAAATCATGAAACGGATACTCTTTATTTCTATGCTGTTTTTCATTGCAACAGCAGTTTCTTCCCAGACTAAATCGGTACAGGTTTCGCCGGTGTTAACCGAAGCGGAGCCGGAAAGTATTGGAATGTCACCTGAACGCCTTGCACACATCGACAAAATGTGTGAAGGAGCAGTGGCCGAAGGAAACCTGCCGGGGATTGTTTCGCTGGTAGCCCGAAACGGTAAAATAGTGCACTGGAAAGCGTATGGCATGGCCGATAGCCAGGAAGGCCGCGAATTGAAAAGGGACGACATTTTCCGCATTGCCTCGCAAACGAAAGCGATCACTTCAACCGCAGTGATGATGCTTTGGGAACAGGGAAAATTTCAGCTCGACGACCCGATTTCCAAGTACATTCCTGAATTTAGAAACCAGCAGGTACTCAAAACGTTTAACTACAGCGATACCAGCTGGACCGGCGAACCGGTGAAACGGGAGATTACCATCCGGCACCTGCTCACACACACTTCCGGAATCGGTTACGGCGAAATTGACGGCGATGAGCGGATGAAAATGCTCTACCGGAAAGCCGGCGTAACCGACCTGTTTACTACTAAAAACATTACCATTGAAGAGAGTGTGAAGAAACTGGCCAAACTGCCGCTTCATCATCACCCGGGCGAAAAATTTACCTACAGCGAGGGGCTCGATGTACTCGGTTATTTTATTGAAGTGGTTTCGGGAATGCCGTTCGACGAATTTTTGGAAACCCACATTTTCGACCCGCTGGGAATGGACGATACCCGTTTTTATCTGCCGGATAGCAAAGCCGACAGGCTGGTTGCCGTTCAGCATAAAAAAGACGGACAATGGCAAAAATACCCGGTTACTTTTTACGATACTGATTATCCTGTTAAAGGGGCAAAAACATTTTTCTCGGGCGGGGCCGGACTTTCGAGTACCGCAAAAGATTATGCCACGTTTCTGCAAATGTACCTGAACGGCGGCGAGTACAACGGAGTGCGCCTGTTGAGCCGCACCACTGTCAACACGATGATGGCCAACCAGACTGACGATTTATTCAGCGGTCCCGAGGAGTATTACGGGCTGGCATTCGGCGTGCTTACGCCGGAGGCAGTGGCAAAAGGCGGACTGGGCAGCGAAGGCACTTTCGACTGGGGCGGGTATTTCAATACCCAGTATTTTGCCGATCCGGTTGAAAACGTAATTGGTATCATTATGAAACAAACCCAGGGACCGGTTAACGACGATACCGGCTGGAAATTTCGCCAGATGATTTTTCAGGCAATTGATGACTAAAAATAAAAAAATGGATAAAGTAAAAGAACTCGCGAAAATGATCGACCACTCCATTCTTCATCCTACAATGACCGATGAGGATTTAAAACGGGAGTGCGAAGTGGCCAAAAAGTACGATGTGGCTTCGGTTTGTGTAAAACCGTATGCGGTTAAACAGGCTGTTGAGCTTTTAAAAGGAACCGATGTTTTGGTAGGATGTGTAATCGGTTTTCCGGCAGGGAATTCAGCCATTCCGGTAAAAGTGTTTGAAACGGAAAATGCCT
>JBNJGR010000039.1:0-17202 GCA_051747885.1 Bacteroidota bacterium
CCGTTCTGGAATTTCCGAAGCGCAATCTGATAGCCGTTCTCTGCCACTTTGTCTGCTTCCGTGGCTGTTCTTAACTGGTCTTGCAAAAGGCTGAACTGCTCAACCTGAACAATTACTGACCGGTCAAATTCCTCGATATCTTTATTCACGTTGTAAATGGTGAGTTCCCTTTCCGATTCGGCCAGTTTTACAGTTGAAGCTGAGCGCCCCCAGTCAAGAATGGGTATGCTTAACGATATTCGCAACATACGGTCGCGTTCGGGTTTGTCGTAAATGCCCGTAAAGGTTTCCGCACTGTTCGATAAACCAAAACTTCCGCGCAGGGTAGTACTTAGTCCTGTACTGTTTTTGGCCTGGGCCAACTCGCGGTCGGCATTAATTAAACGACGCTGATAGAGTGTTGTTTCCTGGCGGTTTTCTCTTGCTTTTTGAACTGCTAAATCCACATCAATATCAAAAAAGCGGATGTTCAAAGGAATATCCAGGTCGATTTCCATGGATTGCTCAAGGCCAACGTATCTTTTCAATTCAAAATCAGTGTTTTTTAAGTCCATACTGGCCTGGTTCAGTGCCTTTTGGGCATTTAACACTGAGAGCTCGATTCGTGAATAATCATTGTCTGAAATTTGACCCAGTTCCTTTTTTGTTTGTGAAATCCGAAGGTTATCCTGGCTGTTTTTTAAATTATTTTCAGCTAATTTATAATTGGTTTGAACCATCAGGTAATTAAAAAAGCGGTATGTGGTATTCAGCGCAATTTCTTCAATTTGCTGAACGAAACGTTTCTGGGCCTCATCGTAGATCATGGGTTCCGTTTTGCGGTACCATTTCATCCAGTTGTAGGCAAACAGAGGCTGGCTAAACCCGATTACAAAAGGACTACCTGAAAATCCGATTTCATTTTTGTTTAGATTTCGAATACCATGAGCTGAAGTACTTGCCCAGATATTTGTTCCTAACTGCGGAATAGATTGACTTAGCGAGAGACTGGACGAAGCCGCAAGATTGGAAACCTGTCTGAATTCGATACTCCCGTCGGGTTGGGTAATGGGTTGGGTGGTATGCCTGTAATTGGGCAAATCACCTGAAAGGGTTAACTGTGGCCTGAAACGTGTTTTAAAATTCCGGTAGCGCCAAAAGTAATTAACATTTTGGTTTTGAACGTATTTGGAAGTGGGTGAGTGGGTAAGTGCCAAATCAATTACGTCTTCTAATGTTAAACTATCCCTAATGTTGTCAATTTGGGCGGAAACCGGGTTTGCAAAAAATGTTAAACCCATAAATACCAGTAAAAAAAACGTTCTCATTTTTCGGGTTTACTTTTGAATTTCTATTTCATCCATGTTCCTGAAGGCATTAAGACCTTCGGTTATTACAACATCTCCTTCGTTCAATCCCGACAGAATTTCACAATACTCGTTACCGACGATGCCCAGGGTGAATTCTTTCTGAATGGCTTTATCATCTTCAACTACAAACTTTTTTTGTTTCTTGTTTTCTTCAAAATCCGGGATTTTTTTTATGCGTAATGTGTTGTTCTTTAAATTGTTAATGATTTGAATTTGTACCTGCTGGTTGGCAATAAGTTTTGGGTGGCTGCTCTGTTCGAGATGGACATTGAACTGAACTTTATTGTTTTCCACACGTGGGGTAATATTTCCAACTGTTCCGTCCAGTTGTTCACCGTCAACCATAACAAGCACCTGGTTTCCGGTTTTTAGCTGTTTGGCATGTTGCTCTTCAACCGAGCCGCTCACTTTAAATGAAGTGAGGTCTGACAAGCGAACAAGTAAGTTGTCGGTGCCTACTCTTTCTCCTTCCTGACCGTTAATGGCTAGAATTATGCCGTCAGAAGGTGCCCTGATGCTCATTTTTTCGAGCAGGCTTTCTTGCTCTTCCAGGTTTTTTTCCTGCATTCTTATTTGTAGCAGGAGGCCCTTTTCTTCTGATTCAAGCTGTTGTAACCGAATTGAATTCTTTTCAACCAAAGTTTGCATATCCTTTTCAGCCAGTGTAATTTCCTGTTTGGTCTGGTCGATCCTGGCTGGCGAAATACCGCCTACTTCCAAAAGTTGCTCCTGATCGGCAAGTTGCGATTTTAGAGATGCAATTCTTAACTTTTTAACCTCTTCGTTATATTCCAGATCGAGCCGGGTGCTTTGTGCGTTCAGCCTGGTTCGTTCCAGGCTGTTTCTTCTCACTTCCAGCTGGTCTTTAATGTTTTCGATATTATCTATTACCCCATCAGTGTTGAGTTGCAGAATAAGGTCTTCTTTTTTTACACGGGTTCCGGGTTCCGCTAAAATTGATTGTATGATGCCGGTGCCAGGGCTTAAAACTAAAACTTCATTCTCCGATTCCACTACACCGGTAGCATCTACTGCCGAAATAACCTGTCCGCGATCAACAGTTTCGGTGGTGAAACTACCTGGTTTTACTGTGTCGGGCACAAGCAGTCGTGTGAAGTAAACAATTGCTGTTAGTGCAATAACTGAAATTGCAACAAGCAGGAAAACTTTGATTCTTTTATGGCTTCCCATTTTATAATTAGTTGGTTTTGGTAAAACATATAGGCAAAAAACAGATGGGTTTTTATTCTTACGACAGACCTGTAATCCGCTGGAGGCAAAAATAACAAAACCTTTTTTATTTCAATACCTACATCATTTGAAATGTTTGGAAGTGTAAGCAATATGGCTGTAGCAGGGTAAAATGGAAAACAATTATCTTATTTTCTCCAGGTATAGCTTCCTGATTTTTAGCAGATAATCAGCATTGATTTTGTTGGAAAGAATACGTACAAATTCATAAAGTTTACCGTCTTTGTAAAACGAGCCTGAAGCTGCATCAAATTCATGGCCGCTCCAGTTGTATTTTACATCCATTGTAACTTTTATAAATGCATCGTGCGGCAGGTACTTCGGTATCTCAACATACCCAAAATTATTGTCTTTCGATTCGATGTAAACACCTTCGCCCAATTTTTCGAGCATCAAAAACTTTACAATTTTCACTTCGGCTTCCAGTTTTCCTTTCAGCTTTTTATTCATTAAAAAATTAATTCCCTGCTTTTGGTAGGCTTCCTGTATTTTTTCCACCAGGTCGAGCTCGGGCAGGTGCCGTACGCGAATAACATTCAGAAACTGTGAACCGATGAGCATATATCCTTTCCCGGAATCAAATTCCCATTTATATTCTTTTTCGATGTTTTGTGTGGCGCGCAGCACTTCTTCCAGCGGGTATTGCCTGTCAAGCACAAGGTAAATGTAAATCGGTACAGGATTGGTAGGTGTTTCGTGGTAATAACCAGGGAACTGGTTTTGGGCTTCAAAAACAAGACTGCCGGGCAGTACTTTATCTTCAACAGCAACAATGGTAACGTGTTTTGTGAGATTGGTAAACACTTCTGATTTTTTGTTCTGTTCCATAATATGGTATCTTTGATTTAATTTTTAATAGAAACGAATGCCAAACAAAGTAGTTCACTTTAAAAGCATAGGGCCGGTTACTTTTTTTCGGAACCGAAGGTCAAAAAAGCTGAAAATCAGTGTAAAACCTGATAAGTCGGTGCTGGTTTCATTTCCTTTTTTTGTGTCAGAAAAAGAGGTGCTTTCTTTTTTGGAACAAAGTGAGGCATGGATTCGAAAACAGCAGGAGAAAGTTACCGCTCAGCAAAAATCGTTTGACGAAGGTTTTTTCATGAAAACAAAATTGCACACGGTTATTTTGGGAAAAGGACCTGTGACGGGCGAAGTGGATGTTAATGACAATGAAGTGACTGTTTTTATTCAGGATTTTAATACTGAAAACGCGCGGCTTGCTGTTGAATATACACTCACCCAAATTTACCGGAACGAAGCGCATGTTATACTGCCCACCCGTTTGAAGCAGTTGGCACAAATGCACGGGTTCAGCTACAACCGGGTAACTATTCGTAATAACAAACGCAACTGGGGAAGCTGTTCATCGCGCAACAACATCAGCCTCAACCTGCAAATGATGAAACTGCCCGATGAACTTATCGACTATATTTTGCTGCACGAGCTGGTGCATACCGAAATAAAAAACCACAGTGAAAAGTTCTGGAAAAAACTGGAACAGGTTACAGATAACCGGGCGCGTGAACTGGCCCGACAAGTAAAAAAATATTCGACATACACGTTGTGAAATTCCAAAAAGTCAACTAACAAATCTCAAATAAATTCCAATGACAAATTTTTCAAATTCCAAATTGCTTTGTGAAAATAGTTTCGATAATTGAATTTTGAGAATTGATTTTTATTTGTTTTTTGGAGCTTGAATTACTGTAACTTTTTTAAAGCATGAACTGGAATCATTTACTTTCAACAAAACGCTTGGGCATGGAGGAGTGGAAAACTTTATCCAGACCCGAAGACCGAACGCAGTTTCAGCGCGATTACGACCGCATTATATTTTCGTCGCCTTTCCGCAGGATGCAGAATAAAACACAGGTTTTCCCGCTGCCCGAGCATATTTTTGTGCACAACCGGCTCACCCACAGCCTGGAAGTGGCCAGCGTGGGGCGCTCGCTGGGAAATTTACTGGTCGAAAAGGTGGCTGCTGAAAACCCGGAAAATATACTTACTCCGGAAATTGGCACTATTGTTTCGGCCGCCTGCCTGGCCCACGATTTGGGCAATCCGCCCTTTGGCCACTCGGGAGAATCAGCCATCTCCAATTTTTTTCAAAATGGCGCCGGAAAAGAATTTCAACACCAGCTTGCCCCGGCCGAATGGAGCGATTTTATCCGGTTCGACGGGAATGCCAATGCTTTCCGGTTGCTTACCCACCAGTTTGCAGGGAAACGTCCCGGAGGTTTTGCACTCACATATCCTACATTGGCCAGCATTGTAAAATACCCGTTTGAATCGCCGCTGGCCACCAAACCAAAATTTGGCTTTTTTCAGTCGGAAAAAAACCAATTTCAAAAAATTGCCACTGAGCTGCAGGTTACTGAAAAAAGTAAAGAACAGCTTTCTTTTCAACGTTACCCGTTGGTTTACCTGGTTGAAGCTGCCGATGATATTTGTTACCAGATTATGGATTTGGAAGACGCCTTCAAACTGGGAATTCTGAAATATGAACGTGTAAAAGAACTGTTCCTGGATTTTTACGATTCAGTTGAAGACCAAAAGGCGCTGAAAAGAATTGAAGTAACATTGCGGAAAGTTTCTGATCAAAACGAACAAATCAGTTACCTGCGGGCCGGCGTTATTGGTAAACTGATTCATGAAAGCATGCATATTTTTGAAGAAAATTACGAGTCCATTTTAAGCGGAAGTTTTTCAAAAAGCCTGGTGGATTCGCTGCAAAACCGGCAGGCAGCGGCCATGAAACAGGTAAAAGAGATTTCTTTTTCAGAAGTGTATGCCCACCGCACCGTGGTTGAAATTGAAATTGCCGGGTATAAAATTATCGGCACTTTGCTGGATGAGTTCGTTGGGGCAGTCATTAATCCGGAGGACAGATATAACAAAAAAATCCTCTCGTTGCTGCCTGCACAGTACCATCCGCAAAGCGACAGTCTGTACCACAAAATCCAGTCGGCCGTGGATTTCATCTCGGGAATGACTGATGTGTTTGCCCTCGATTTGTACCGGAAAATAAAAGGAATAAGTTTGCCGGGGGTAGTGTGAGAAAGATGGAAGTTGGAAGCACGAAGTCAGAAGATAAGAGATTTCTTCCAGCTTCGTGCTTCCTGCTTCCGACTCCGTGCTTCCGGCTCCGTGCTTCCCGCTTCTTCTATCCTTCCAGTAGATTGTTCAACAGACCGCCACGCGATTCTTTCTGTGTATTTCCTCCTGCCGGTGAAAGTTCGCGAATCAGTTTGCGAATGGGCATACTTTGCAGCCACACTTTTCCGGTGCCGCGCAGGGTGGCCAGGAAAATTCCCTCGCCGCCAAAAACCATTGAACGCAAATTCCCTGCCTTCTCGATGCTGTAATCGATTGTTGGTTCAAAACCTACAATGCAGCCTGTATCCACCTTCAGTACTTCGTTGTTTAGTTCTTTCTCGATAACTGTTCCGCCGGCGTGAACAAAAGCATTGCCGTCGCCCTGCAACTGCTGCAAAATAAAACCTTCGCCGCCAAAAAACCCGGCGCCCAGTTTGCGGCTGAAAGTGATGGAAATTTTTGTGCCCAGTGCAGCACACAAAAAGGCATCGCGTTGCACAATTACGTGACCACCGAAAGCAGCCAGGTTAAGCGGGATGATGGTTCCGGGGTAGGGCGCCGCAAAAGCCACATGCTTTTTGCCAAAACCCTGGTTGGTGAAATGGGTGAGAAACAACGACTCGCCTGTGATTAACCGCGAACCGGCCGAAAGGATTTTGTCGAAAAATCCGGCTTGCGGGTTGGAACCGTCGCCCATGCGGGCGGTGTATTCAATTTCATCGTCCATGTAAAGCATGGCGCCGGCCTCGGCAATTACCGTTTCGCCCGGGTCGAGTTCCACTTCTACCAGTTGCACATCGTGTCCCAGAATTTTATAATCAATTTCGTGCGATTGCATAATTTTATGTTTTATATTTTGCGGAGCTAAAGTTATAATTTTTGATTTTATTCCGGTAAGGAAAATAAATGCAGATTTTTTCCGACCTTTGCAAAAATTTGAAAGTCAATATGAACAGGAATCAGGGAAAAGGACGCAGGGATGCGTCTGACAACAGGAAAAGAGGTAAAAATGAAAGATCGTCAGGAAAAGGACGAGCTTCAGGTAAAAAAGTAATCAAGCTGAAAAAAAGGCCGGAAGGAACCCGGCCCAAAACAGGGAAATTGCCACGGAGTAAACCTGAAAGAACTGCCACTACCGGCGAAATGCGTCTGAACAGGTTTATTGCCAATTCGGGTGTATGCTCGAGGCGCGAAGCCGATAAATACATTGCAGCAGGGCTGGTAACCGTTAACGGCGAGCCGGTTACCGAAATGGGCGTGAAGGTGAAAATGTCCGACGATGTCCGGTTCGACGGCCGCAGGCTGAATGCAGAGAAGAAGGTTTACATTTTGCTCAACAAACCAAAAGATTTTATGACCACCACCCAGGATCCGCATGCCGACCGTACGGTGATGGATTTGGTGAAAGATGCCTGCGACGAGCGCATTTACCCGGTAGGTCGCCTCGATCGTAATACTACCGGGGTTTTGCTGCTGACAAACGACGGCGAGCTTTCCGACAAACTGACCCACCCGAGCCACAAAATGAAAAAAATATACCAGGTATCACTCAATAAACCGGTAACCAAAAACGACCTGGTCCAGATTGCCGATGGCGTTGAGCTTGAAGACGGGAAAATTGCCGCCGATGCCGTCAGCTTTATCGATCCGGCCGACAAAACAGAAATTGGCCTGGAAATTCATTCGGGTCGGAACCGGATTGTGCGTCGCATATTTGAACACCTGGGGTACAAAGTGAAAAAGCTCGACCGTGTATATTTTGCCGGGCTCACCAAAAAAAATCTGCCGCGCGGCAGGTGGCGCGTCCTTTCAAAAAAAGAGGTGCAGTTTTTAAAAATGAAATAGTCCGGCTCCATTCAATTCAATTTCGTTTTCAGATGTAATTTTTTCGCAATCCTTTTACTAATACTTCAGTTTTGGAGAAGGAATTTTTGCATATAATTCAGAAGAACCAGGGTATCATTTACAAAGTGTGCAGCCTGTATTGCGATTCTCAGGACGACAGAGATGATCTGTTCCAGGAAATCGTGGCGCAGCTATGGAAATCGTACCCCTCGTTCCGGCAAGAATCGAAAGTAACAACATGGATGTACAGAGTGGCGCTGAACACGGCTATCACTTCGTTTAAAAAAAGTAAACGCCGGCCCGATCAAAACCGCTTGTCGTCCCAGAATTTTCAGATTGCAGAAGAAAATTACGACACCGAAACCGAAGAAAGCATAAAACTTTTACACAAAGCCGTAAAACAACTGAGCGGAATAGAAAAGTCGATAATCCTGTTGTTTCTGGAAAACAAAAAATACGAAGAAATTGCGGAGATTACCGGCATTACACAAAACTATGTGCGGGTGAAAATGAACCGTATTAAAAAGAAATTAAAAAAACTGATGGATAAAGAGGAGGATTGATTATGGAACTGAAAGACTTAAAAAAGGCCTGGCAGAAAGTGAGTTCCAAAGAGGAACTCGACGAAAGCCAGATCGAGGAAATGCTCCGAAACCGTACCAGTAATCTGATCGAACGCATTGACAGAAATATTAAAATAGGATTCGGGATACTTTTTATCCTGATTGCGCTTTTTGTTTTAGACGACTTTTTCTTTTCGCCCATGTTGTTGGAAAATATGGGAAGCGATATTGAAATACCCCGATGGCTGAGCTTTCTGAGCATTCTTACCAATGCATTAATTTTTACAACATTCATTTATTTTGTGGTGAAATATTACCGGGTGAAAAAAAGCTGCGATATTAGCTGCAACCTCCGCGAAACGCTCGTGAAAATAATTAAAACCCTTAAAATTTATCAACGATTGTTTTACCTGGCTCTTATTTTCCTGTCGGCAGCCATGACGGTTTCTTTTATAACAGGTTTGTACAACGGAATGGAAGAGAGCGCCGCCGACAGCGGTGTCCTCTTGTCCGATATTCCGCTGCCAATGTTACTACTTACTATCCTGATGGGATTTGTGGTTTTGGTGTTAATGGTTGGGGGAATATTCCTGCTCATGCGCTGGGGATTTCGCCGCCTTTATGGAAATTACATTCATAAACTGAAAAATACCCTGAACGAACTCGACGAAATTGATTAATTGACGGTTCAATTCCTGAATTTCGGGGAAGGTTGTTAATTTTGTTTTATTAAACTAAAATTGAACAACAATGGCTTTAATAAAATCAATTTCCGGTATCAGGGGAACAATTGGCGGCAAACCGGGCGACGGCCTCAGTCCGCTCGATGTGGTAAAATTCACGGCTGCCTATGCCACATGGGCAAAAGAAAATTCAAACAAACAAAAAATAAAAGTAGTTGTTGGCCGCGATGCACGCATTTCCGGCGAAATGGTAAGTTCGCTTGTTGTGGCCACTTTAATAGGTATGGGCTGCAATGTGGTGAATATTGGGCTGGCCACAACACCCACTACTGAAATTGCCGTTACTGAAGAGCAGGCCGACGGTGGACTGATACTCACCGCCAGCCACAACCCCAAACAATGGAACGCCCTGAAACTGCTGAATTCAAAAGGCGAATTCCTGAATGCTGAAGAAGGCGTTCAAATTCTTGAATATGCCGAATCTGAAAATTTCGAATTTGCCGAAGTGGATGATTTGGGAGAAATTTCTGAAAAAGATTACACACAAATACATGTTCAGAAAGTACTTGATTTGGATTTGGTAGATGTGGAAGCCATTCAAAAAGCCGGTTTCTCCGTGGCTGTTGATGCGGTGAACTCGGTAGGCGGAATTGCCATACCGGCGTTATTCAGTGCGCTCGGAATAAAAAACGTGGTGGAAATCAATTGCGAAGCCACCGGCCATTTTGCGCATACACCCGAACCTGTTCCGGAGAACCTGAAAGAAACTTCATCGATAATTGGCAAAAGCAGTGTGGATGTGGGGTTTGTAGTCGATCCGGATGTGGACCGCCTGGTGATTATCAACGAAGATGGCAGTATGTTCAGCGAAGAATACACGCTGGCCGCCGTGAGCGATTACGTATTGAGCCAGACTCCCGGCAGCACTGTTTCCAATCTTTCATCGAGCCGGGTGCTGCGCGATGTAACCGAAAAGCACGGGCAAATCTACACTGCTTCGGCTGTTGGCGAAGTAAACGTGGTGGCCAAAATGAAAGAGACCAATTCCGTGATTGGCGGCGAAGGGAATGGCGGCGTTATTTATCCGGCCAGTCACTACGGGCGCGATGCGCTGGTGGGGGCGGCTCTGTTTCTCACACATTTGGCCAAATCGGGGATGAGATGTTCCGAACTTCGCAAAACATACCCCGATTATTTCATGTCGAAAAACAAAATAGAATTGACACCGGAAATCGATGTGGATGAAATTCTTCTGAAAATGAAAGAAATGTATAGCCACGAAAAGGTGAACGACATCGACGGGGTGAAAATCGATTTTGAAAATTCGTGGGTGCATTTGCGCAAATCGAATACCGAGCCTATTATCCGTATTTATTCCGAAGCAAAATCAGCTGAAGAAGCAAAGGGCCTGGCTCAAAAAATGATTGAAGAAATCAAATCGATTGTTTAGTGTAGAGTTAATTTTAAGCTGTCATTTCGAATCCGCCGGCTGGCGGATGAGAAATCTGCTCCTATAAAAAAGATTTCTCCTCATTCTTCGTCGAAATGACAGCTTTTGTATTTGACTGTTGCCACTTCACCGGAAACATTCACTTAACAATTTGTTTTAATTCAGCTATTGTAAATTAATTTTTCAATAAGTTTTTGTTATTCAGTTAGTTATTGTAATGCTCTTTCAGGAATGCGGATTATCTTTGCCGTGAAAACCGGAAGCAGAAGTCTTTAAACAATTGTTCCCAAAAACTTTGAAAGTCATGAAGAAAAAGAAGAATATAGGAATTGTGGCCCACGACAACCGTAAGAAAGACATTATGGAGTGGGTTTCGTACAACTGGAAAGAATTGGCACAGCACGATTTGATTTGCACCGGCACCACCGGGAAACTGGTTGAGGAGACACTGATTGAAAAATGTGCCGCAAACGGGGTGGTACCACCTACTGTTACGCGGCTAAAATCGGGTCCGCTGGGTGGCGACCAGCAACTGGGTGCTCTGATTGTTGACGGGAAAGTGGATATCCTGATTTTCTTCTGGGACCCGATGCAGCCGCAACCTCACGATGTGGATGTAAAAGCACTGCTCCGGATTACGGTTTTGTATAATCTTCCTACCGCTTCGAACCGTTCGACAGCGGACTTTTTGGTGTCGTCGGAACTTTTTCACGAAAGCTACCAGCCAATTCTGAAAGATTATTCGGGATATATTAAGCGGAATGTGGATTTGGATTAGTAAATGAGAAATATTCAGGCAACTTTTTTCATGTTAATAACCTCAATTTCTGAGCCTTTTTGAACTGATTCTTCAGCTCTTTTTAAAATTTCCTGTGTTGTTTTTTTATCAAGGTAGTATTCTCCGCAATTTTCACAGATCATTGCCGGAACATCTTTTATAATTACGATTGTCCCACCTCGCTCAAGAGTAACTGTTGTTTTACCTTTATGAGTTCTTCCGTTTTTACAAATTACACATTCCATAACAACTATTCAAATTTACAACATTAAATTTAATGAGGAATTCGAAAAAATAATACTTTTGCAGGCAATATTCTAAAAAATCACCCGCAGGTTCCATCACCCTGCTGCTAGAAATAAAAAAATGCAAAACGAATTGTTGTGGCTGGCCATGCTGCTGGCAAATTTTTTCCTGATTATTTTAGCGTACAAACTGTTTGGCAAGTGGGGCCTGATTATGTGGATTCCCATTTCTGTCATCGTTGCCAACATCCAGGTGATTCAAACCATTGAACTGTTCGGGATGGTGGCTACACTTGGAAATATTGTTTACGCTTCTTCCTTCCTGGTTACCGATATTTTATCGGAGAATTACGGTAAAAAAGAAGCTAAAAAGGCAGTGTGGATTGGCTTTTTCAGCCTCATTTCAATGACGCTGCTGATGAACCTGGCGCTGGTTTTTAAACCTTTGGAAGGTGATGAGTTTGCACTGATAACCCACGAGGCAACCGGTACCATTTTTAAGCTGATGCCGCGAATTGCCATTGCCAGCCTTGCGGCTTATCTTTTGTCCCAGCGTCACGATGTGTGGGCCTACCATTTCTGGCGGAAACGGTTTTCAAAAGACAACCAAATCTGGCTGCGAAACAACCTCAGCACAATGGTTTCACAACTCATCGACAGTGTGGTTTTTGTACTTATTGCCTTTTATGGCGTTTACGAAACCGCTGTGCTGTTCGAAATTTTTATCACCACCTATTTCCTGAAATGGATTGTGGCCGCTTCCGACACCCCTTTTGTGTACTGGGGAAAGCGGATTTTCAGGAAAGGGAATTACTGGATGGAGTAATATTAAAATTCAAAACCATGAAACAGTTTACTTACGCAATTATTGTTTTAGCCTTTTTACTTTCAGGCTGCCAGACAGAAGAAAAATCAACAGTTGTACGGTTCGCAACCTTTAATGCGGCTTTGTACAGAAGTGAAGCAGGTCTGCTTCAAAAAGACCTTGAAGCGGGTGACGATGAACAAATTAAAATCATTGCTAAAATCATCCAGCGTAAAAGACCTGATGTATTGGCGCTACAGGAATTCGATTTTGACGAGGAAGGTACAAACCTGCAACTTCTTCAGGAGAATTACCTCAATAAATCATTTAACGATTCCGAGCCTGTCGATTACCCGTATGTGATGGCATTTCGTTCGAATACCGGAATACAGACCGGACTTGACTTGAACAACGACGGCGAAACAAATACGCCCGAGGATGCTTTTGGCTTCGGTGTGTATCCGGGTCAATATGCGTTTGCTATTTTGTCGAAATATCCGCTGGTAACCGACAGTCTTATCACATTTCGTAAATTTTTGTGGAAAGACATGCCCGGTGCTCATCTGCCGGTGGATGAAGACAGCACCATGTGGTATGTCGAAGCAGTGCTGGACACCTTCCGTCTTTCGAGCAAAAACCATGTGGATATTCCTGTAACCATCGATGGCAAAACAATTCATGTGCTGATGGCCCATCCCACGCCGCCGGGCTTCGATGGCGAAGAAGATCGCAACGGCAAACGCAACCACGACGAAATCCGGCTTTTTGCCGATTACATTTCGCCTGGAAAAGGAGATTATTTGTATGACGACAAGGGCGAACCGGCCTCGCTCAGCCGAAACAACTCTTTTGTGATTATGGGTGACATGAACGCCGATCCAAGGGCTGGCGATAGCTACCGGAATGCCATCGACCAGTTGCTGGAGCATCCCCGCGTTCACCCTGAACCTGCTATCGGTGAACGGGTCCCTTCAAGCAAAGGAAGCAAAGCCTGGCATGAAGAAAATCCGAATGACAGCCATCCGGCACATAAAACTGCGGTATTTAACCTGCGTGTCGATTACGTTTTGCCTTCGGCCGATTTGAAGCCACTGAAAAGCGGTGTTTTCTGGCCTGCGCCATCCGATTCACTGTCGTACCTCACAAGCGGCGACGAAGGCTCCGACCATCGGCTGGTGTGGGTGGATGTTACGTGGTGAAAGTTACAGGTTTCAGGTTGCACGATATATGTAACAGGATCACCCACCTCTATCTGCTTTTCAGTATAGAATATTTGGGCTGTTGCGTTTATCGGATTTCCTAACTTGCAGTTGCGTTCATCGGAGCGACTGTCCCCCTCGCCGAGGGGGACGAGAAACCTTTAGGCTTCGGAGGGGGTAAATACAAAACAACCTGATAAAGCAAAATCCCAATTCCAACCCATTGTTGACCCACCCAAAACATTTCCGCCCAAACTGTTGCAAATCAAAACCAAGCCGGTAACACCGTTTTAAATGCTCAACAATTCCTTGAGCCAACCGTTAAGCACAGTACGATTAATACAGCGAAAGAAAAATTAAAATGATGAGAGGAAAACTATTATTGACACTTATTGCATTAACAATATCTTCATTCTTGTATTCTCAAGTTGGCAGAACTTACAGTGATGGCCACGGCGGACGAATATTTTTTCCGTTTGGCGATATTTCATTTGCCGACGAAGTGGTAAGTTTTAAAGTAGGTAATCCTGCCCCAATTGAAGGGTATGGTCCGCAAAATTCACTTGGTATACCTGATTATACTGGAGACTATGAAAAAAAATATACCACCCTGGGCTATGGCGGTGAACTGATTGTGAAATTTACCGATAATGTACTTTACGACATTGAAGGACCGGATTTGTTTATTTTAGAGATAGGCCCGGATATAGAACCCGTTGACGTATTTATCTCAAAAAAGGGAAATGACTGGATTTCTGTGGGAAGAACAGGGGGTGGATTATCGGCGATTGACATTGCAGGATATGCAAAAAAGACAGATATTTTCAGGTATGTTAAAATTATCGATGTAAAAGAAAGAAACAGTGGAAGATGGCCGGGAGCAGATATCGATGCAATTGGTGCAATTGGCTCAAGCATAAATTTTCAAATCAGCAGTGCAGTGCTGTTCGAATCCGGGAAGGCGACACTCGGCAGCGATAAATCTGACTTATATGAAATTGCAGATAAGATCAAAGAAATTAAGGGCTTAACAAATATTGAAGGTCATACCGACAATGTTGGTTCATCAGAAAGTAATTTAAAACTTTCTGATGACCGGGCAAAAGCCATTAAAAATTTCTTTACCGACAGTTGCAATGTAGATAGTGAAATGATTGAAATTCATGCTCTCGGCGAAAATAGTCCTGTTGCTGATAATAACACCGAAGAAGGAAGGGAAAAGAACCGAAGAGTAGAAATTATTGTATTTCCTGATGCAAGCCCTGTAAAAGATGATGTAGTGGGGAACTGGGAAACCGGCAAACGCGGGAAAATGCGTATTTACAGATATGGAGACGTTATAGCCGGATGGTATGAAAGCGATGGTGGTGAAATTCTTGGGGAATTAACCGACGAACATACTATTACTGGAAAATGGATCGAGAATGGTTCGGCTAAAACGTGCGATTCTTATGTTTACGACAGAAACAATTGGGGAAACTTACGAATTGAATTCAATGAAGACTTTACAGCGTTTAGTGCAAAATGGGGCTACTGTGACGAAGAACCTGTAAAAGATGACTGGAACGGTAAACGAAAATAATTCCAGCTAACACACAATCGCATTAATTCAAAATTTTGGCATGCTGTACAATGCTATCATCGCGCGTTGCACGATGCTGTTGCTGATGCCCCGATGGGGCAAAAATAAGCAGCTGTAAAAAATTGGGTTCATATTTTGCAGCCCCGTTCATCGGAGCGTTTGTCCCCCTCGCCGAGGGGGACGAGTAGACCTTTAGGTCGACAGGGGGTATATAATAAAATCCAATTCCAACCATTATTGAAAACCCACCCAAAACATTTCCACCCAAACCGTTGCATATCAAAACCAGAACCCCTAATTTTAGTTTTAAATGATCAGTCTGACAGGATTACCAAGAATGCAACTGCAATTCAATAATGAAATAAATAACACAAAAGGTGTACAATACACCCCTGTGATGAAAATATTGTTCATATTTAGTGTGCATATAAAATACTTAAAATGATGTTTAATAAAAAGCCGGATTGGCTCAATGCGGGTTTGACAGGAAACCGTTTCAAAATCCCGCACTCCACTTGCACAAACCGTTGTACTTCCCACCAAAAAACCTATTCTATAACATATTGGATATTATCCGTAATTTTAATTAGCAAAACAAAAACCATATCACCAATAACAAATGAATAAAAGAAGCTTTACCAAAACACGGCGTAAACAACCAGCGCATTTAGTAACAAGCGCAACCAAAAATATCCGGTGGCCAGTCGTCTGTCCGGTTGAGTGAATAAACGCCCCCCGGGTTAAGACCGTGCCTCCTTCTTTCATTCCTTCAATTTCTCTTAAAACAGCTTGTAAATCCGTTTGTACTCGTCGGTCCAGCTACTGGGTTCACGGAAACCATGGGGTTCCATCGGGTAACCGGCCAGCTCCCAGTTTTCTTTACCCAGTTCGATGAACCGCTGCGAGAGCTGCACAATGTCCTGGAACTGCACATTGTCGTCCACCATGCTGTAACAATTTGAAAAATCAATTTCAAAAGATAATGTAAAAACAATGGATTGAGAAATGGTTAAGTTAGTCTCGACTGAATTGTCAACTGAGGATTTAAAAGCGATTTTCGAATACATAGTTAAGTGTTCTACCCGATATGACTCAATTGCAAATTTTTTTGATTGGGGGCGGAATTTTAAGGTGTGAAGTCCGCACATTCAAAAATTGAAATGAGGTTTTGAAAACTTTAATGTATCAATTTTATTACTTCAAATGTAAATACTAATAGGTTTAATTTTTGTCAAATTGCTGATAACCAGATTTTAACCAACGGCAATGTTTTTCTTTTAGCAAAACTGTTTGAATCTGATTACAAAAAAGAGTTGTTTGTCTTAAATATTTGTTATAACTTGTATTGGTTTCATAATGAATACTTTATGATAAACAATTGATATGAACGGAAATTCCAATTCAGACCATGATTTTCTGAAACAGCTTACAGAAATAACGGAATCCAATCTGGCCAATGCACAGTTTGGAGTTTCAGAACTGGCGCATGAATTAGGAATGAGCCGCTCCAATCTCCACCGTAAAGTGAGCAACGCAGCGAATATTTCAGTTAGTCAGTTTATTTCAAGAGTCCGGCTTAAAAAAGCAATGGAACTGCTGGAGCATGGCTCACTAAAAATCTCCGAAATTGCTTTTGAATGTGGATACCAAAGTGTAGCTTATTTTACCAAATGTTTTCGTGAATATTACGGGTATCCACCCGGTGAAGTTGAAAAAAGGAATTTTCCGGAATATAATGAATCGGAAATCAAACAACATAAAACATCAGATTCAGTCACCCAGCCAAAACTATCTGCATATTATAAAGGCCTGGTAAAAAATGGAAATGTCAGAAAACTGGCTTCCGGTGGTATCATGGTAGTTGGTTTATTAATAAGTTTCTTTTTATTTCAGAGGATTACGGCAGATTCCTTTCATCCGGAATCTGACAAGTCTAATCGTATTAATTCCATTGCAGTTTTACCGTTCAAAAATCTGAATAATGATGCCGAATATGAATATTACAGCACCGGGGTTGTTGAGGCCATAAACAGACATCTTTCACAAATATCTGATCTCAAGGTAATTTCCCTTACATCAACCGATCAGTACAGGGAAAGTGGTAAATCTGCCAGAGAAATAGGTAAAAATCTTTCTGCTTCCAATTTGCTTGAAGGAAGTATTCAGCGCCATGAAAATTTTGTGCGACTTGAGGTCAGGTTAATCGATGTGGATACTGAAAGACAGGTCTGGGCTGAAAACTATGACCGGGAAATAAAAGATATTTTAAAAACCCAAAGCGAGATTGCCGGACAAGTAGTTTTGGCTTTAAAAAATACATTATCTCAGAAGGAAAAAAAGATATTGAATCAACGAC
>JBNJGR010000040.1:0-17035 GCA_051747885.1 Bacteroidota bacterium
TAGCGGGTGTGCACCGTATGGTGAATCACACTATCGTAATTCAGGTGTTCCATAATATCGATTTCGCCGCTGTGGGGCCAGCCGCCGTAAACCCCTTCCCCGGGCATCATCCAAAGTGCAGGCCAGGCACCTTGTGCACACTCCTTTTTTGCGCGGATTTCAACTTTACCGTATGTGAAGGAAAACTTTCCATTCGATTCCATACCACCGGTTAAAAAAGGCCGGTCGTCATTTTCAATGCCGGGATTGTTCATTCCGGTGAGATAAAGATTACCATTCTTAACTTCATAAACCCGTTCGTCGGCAATCATGTGCTTTTTCCAGTCGGGCGCACGTTCGTATTGGTCGGGCTGAGTTGAAATAAGCGACCATTTGGTAGTATCAAGCTCACGGCCTTCAAACTGGTCTTCCCAAATCAACTTCCAGTCATTTTCTTCATTTTGAGCGAAAACACAGTTGCCTGAAAACAGAAGCGTACAGGTTAAAAACAAAATGGTTAAAATCGATTTCATCTTTTTGAATTATTGGTTTTTGATTTGTCGTTTCATCATAAGGTCGGTTTGTTTGTCATTTCCCAGCATAAAAACGTGCTCGTCGAAAACCACAAAACCATTCTTCCGGTAAAACCGGAGTGCCTTTGTATTGTGTTCCCAAACGCCCAGCCACACAAAATCAACCTCTTTTTGTGCAGCTATTTTTAAAGCTTTCTCAAAAAGCAACTGCCCTACCCTTTTGCCCTGAAACGATTTCAGAACATAAATCCGTTCAATTTCAAGAGCATTTTCATCTTTTAGTTCATTTTGCGAATGTCCGAAATTAACTTTCAAATATCCGGCAACCTTTTCGTTCAGCAGTGCAAAATAATACGCTGCATTTTTGTCGCGCAGTTCAGTCAGTAGCTGTTCATCAGAAAACGATTCGGTGAGGTACTTTTTCATGTTTTCCTCCGAGTTCATATCCGAAAATGTTTCTTTAAAAGTCTGTATGCAAATCTGTTGCAACTGCCACATATCTTTCTCCGTAGTCTTTTTTATCTGCAAATTTTCCATATTAATTCGACACGACTTTTAGTCCCACAATTGAAATAATTAAGGTTGTCAGAAAAAACAGACGCAAAAATGTGGTTGGCTCTTTAAACACAAGGATTCCAATCAAAACAGTTCCAACTGCGCCAATTCCGGTCCAGACGGCATAAGCGGTCCCAATTGGCAAAGTTTGCGTGGCTTTTACCAGCAAAGCCATGCTAATGCTGAGGGTGACCAAAAATCCTGCATACCACCAGAACATTTCATTTCCGGTGGTTTCTTTTGCTTTTCCCAAACAGAAAGCAAACGCCACTTCAAACAAGCCCGCTATAATCAAAATTATCCAGTTCATATTTTTTTTATCCTTAGCCGGTGTGGCAAATTGTTATGTTGAATGCAAAAATAGACAATAATCTGTGGGCAAAAAATATCCACCCTTCATACCTGAGTCGATGCTATTCTCCGAGAATCTTTTTGGCCCGTTCTTCCAGATCGCTTATATCGTTTTTTTCTTTGATTGACTTTTTGCCGATGTACAAAACCATGTTCGCATGTTTGATTACTGCCTGTCTGTAACTTTCATTTTTTGCAAATTTATGAATGGTTATCAGAGCCTCCATCAATCGGATGATAACAGCAGTGCTACCTGCCGAAAACTGCCGGATTTGGTTAAAAGCGGCATCCAGAATGCCTTCAAAGTCCAGAGTGTCGGCAATAACCCTGAGATTGTTTTCGTCATCGAAACGATATTCCGAAGGAAATTTTATGGTGGCCAGATAACTCATGGTGGCCGTCAGATTATCAATACATGCAATGGCTGTATAAGGATCGTTCACTCCGGGTGAAAGCGCACGTGCAGCAATTTCAACCATCTGGTGAATCGAGAATTCAAGGTCCTGCTGAGCCGTTTTTGTTGGCCCGATTACCAATTGCTGAAAAATTTTCTCCACTTCCTCTTTTTCCATTTTTTCGTTTGAATGGAGCAGCCCAATCTCCATGCCTTCCACCAAAAACCCTCCGGGCCGGAAGTGCAGCTCAAACAGCGCATTGTTCCGGGTGACAATTTCCATCAACGTTTCACTGTCGATATACTGAAGGTAGCCGTTTTGGCGAGATTTTACAGGAACCGTTTTTGAATAGCCTGATTTTATCGTTGTAATTTCGGGGCTTTTTCCACTCTCCGATTCTTCCCCCATTTTGTCAGGAAACAGTGTTTTTACCTGTGTGGAAATAAACCTGGAAATTTCGGAAATCACTTTATCTGCCTGAATGCTGATGGCAATGCGGTGAATAAAAATAATGAGCAGAATAATATTGGCCATGGCAACAAATATGGCCACCAAAATGGACAACGCCGGAATAAAAGTATAGTCACCCTCTTTTATGGCAGTTAAAACAAACAGACAATACAGGTAGGTTGAAATGTACGAGCCCAGCACAACCTGGTTGAGCCGCACATACATGAAGTTTTTGATGAGCCTCGGCCCGAATTGCGAAGAGGCCAGAGTCAAAGCCACCAGTGTAACCGAAAAAACCGTTCCGGCCACACCAATCATCGCTCCCGAAATGGTGGTTAAAATACTGCGGGCCGAATCGGCACTGTCCACCAAAAAGAAATGCGTTATTTTATTTTGGGGCAAATTGACGATACTGTCTAAATAAACCAACCCCATAGATAACAGGATGGAAAAAACGATGATTAAAGCCGGAACAAACCAGAATGTGGCTTTCAATTCATTCCAAAAAAAGAGTAGCTTTTTCATAGGATTCAAATTTACAACTATCCCCAATTCGTATTCACTAATTCAATTAAATTTTTCGGTCAATCGCTAAATTTTTAAAATTATAATTTACCAACAAATACTTTAATGATAACTGCTTTATGGAAACAAATTTTGCATAGTCACTTGCGGATCAAAACAACGACACACTTTTATTTAAATCCATTTTCTTAATTTCGCCCTCAAATCAATGTTTTAAAAGATGAAATTAAAACTGCTTCTGTTTTTAAGCCTTGCTGTAGTTATTAGTTCGTGCAGCCAGGCGCCTTCAAAATATATTTACAACCAGGGATTTGTTTACGGAACCATGTACCATGTAGTGTATGAAAGCCCCAATGGAAAAGATTTTCAGGAAGAGATTACCAAAAAGCTGAATGACTACAACCAGCTTTTTTCAACATACGAACCTACGTCCACCATTTCCGGAATTAATAACAACGAGCGGATTACACCTGAGCCACTGTTTCTGGAATGCTATAACCGATCGATGGAAATTTCGGAGATTACCAACGGGGCATTTGACATTACTGCCGGACCAATGGTTAATGCCTGGGGTTTTGGGCCCGAAGACAAGAAAAAAATGACACCGGAAATTGTGGACAGTCTGAAAGCAATTACCGGTTACGAAAAGCTGAAACTTGAAAACGGCCGGATTGTAAAGGAAAACCCGAACATGAAACTCGACATGAGTGCCATTGCCAAAGGTTTTACGTGCGATTTACTGAGTGATTTCCTTGCAGAAAAAGGTTGCGAAAACTACATGGTGGAAATTGGTGGCGAAGTAGTGGCTAAAGGAAAAAATGAAAAAGGACGCGTGTGGACCATCGGCATCAGCAAACCCGATGAAACTGCTTTTTTTGCTTCCAACGACTTGCAGGCCAAAGTGCAATTACCTGATAATGCACTGGCCACCTCGGGGAATTACCGCAACTTTTACGAGAAAGACGGGAAAAGGTATGCTCACACCATCGACCCGAAGACCGGTTACCCGGTACAACACAGCCTGTTAAGCACAACAGTTTTGGCTGAAGATTGTATGACGGCAGATGCCTACGCCACAGCTTTCATGGTGTTGGGCCTTGAAAAAAGCATTGAAGTTGCAGCGCAACATCCCGAAATTAAGGTCTATTTTATTTATGCAGGCGAAGACGGAGAAATCCAGATTTATTTATCAGAGGATTTTAAAGAACACCTGGTAAAATGAAATTTCTTACTGTAAAACAGTCTGACCTGTTTAATTCACTTCGTTTTTGAAATCGGAGTTTCATGAAAAAGCCGGAAACTATCCGGCTTATTTTACTTTCATTATTTTAACATCTTTGAAATCTACCTCTTTTCTGGCATTTCTCTGTTCGATTTTATCCTGGGTTTGGTAGCAGTGAATGCCTTGTTTATTCAGGTATTTGTTTCCTCCTACATGGGTATTCGGAAACTTGCCCCCTTTTTTTAGTAAAATTTGAGTGGCAAGCCCCAGCAAAGCAATTGAAACCAGTGCAATTGCGAGCAAAATTATTTTCAAAATTTCCATATTATTCTCCTTCTTTTGGTTTGCAAAAATACACTTTTATTTAAAATCCTTCTAAAAAAATAAACTGCTTTTATCCTTAAATGTTGAGCATCCGAGTGAATTTTTTATCAATATCCTTTTATTCCCTGCGATTTTTGTAATTTTAATTCGCTAAAAAAAATCAAGAAAATGGAAAAGCATATCAACATTATTGCAGCCCTCCACATCGGGTTAAGCATTTTGGGCATCCTGACGGGTATTTTTGTGTTTATTATTTTACATTTCGCGGGAGGTGTGTCCAACGACCATCAGGCACAAATTGTATTGTCAATCATTGCCCAGGTGCTCATTGGTTTTATCGTTTTCCTCAGCCTTCCCGGAATAATTGCCGGCATCGGGCTTTTTAAACGAAAAGAGTGGGCCCGAATCCTGACCTTAATTATTTCAGTACTCGATCTTATTAATTTTCCTATCGGAACAGCTGTTGGAGTTTATTCTATCTGGGCATTGTCGCAACCCGAAATAGTTGAACATTTCAAAAATAATAGCAGTGGTACAATACAAAATTGAAATCAGCGGACGAGTGCAGGGAGTGGGATTTCGTTATTTTGTTCAAAAAAAAGCAGACGAGCTAAACATTAAAGGCTGGGTGAAGAACACACCGCAGGGAAGCGTTGTGGCTATGGCACAGGGCGATGAAACGGATGTTGAAACTTTCATTGATTATCTGCGCATGGGCCCGTCCATGGCACGGGTAACAAACCTTTCAAAAAACCAAATGCCTAAGTTGGAAAATTTCAGCCGATTTGAAGTAAGGTATTGATTTTCTGATGGAAAAACTTCCCGGGGCTGTTCAAGTTTCAAACGATTGATTATCAAAAAAATATATTAAAAATGAAGAATTATCACCTTACTCCCGAACAATTCAGAGAAGAAGGGAAAAAAATCATCGACTGGATTGCCGATTACTACGAAAACATTGAAAAATACCCGGTTTTGTCGCAGGCTGAGCCGGGAGAAATTAAAGCCTCGTTACCCGAAAATCCACCGCAAAAAGGCGAACCGTTCAGCCAAATTATGCACGACCTGGATGAGAAAATCATGCCGGGAATTACCCATTGGCAGTCGCCCAACTTTTATGCTTATTTTCCGTCCAACACCTCGTTTCCCTCTATTTTGGGTGATTTGGTTTCTTCAGGACTGGGCGTTCAGGGAATGATTTGGGCCACCAGCCCGGCAGCTACCGAGCTGGAAACGCGTGTGCTCGACTGGCTGGCCGAAATGATGGACATGCCCGAAAAGTTTAAATCTACTTCTACCGGCGGTGGAGTTATTCAGGACACTGCCTCCACTTCGGCACTTACCGCAATAATTGCTGCACGCGAGCGCGCTACAAAATACGAATCCAACAAAATCGGTGTGCGGCAGAAACTGGTGGCATACGTTTCGTCACAAACCCATTCATCGCTCGAGAAAGCCATTAAAATGGCCGGAATTGGCAGCGAAAACCTGCGAATGATTGACGTGGACAACAAATTTGCCATGCGCCCCGAATTGCTTCAGCAGCAAATTCAGAAAGACAAAAAAAACGGGCTCCTGCCCTTTTTCGTGTGCGCAACCATTGGCACCACCTCTTCCAATGCGATAGATCCGGTTCGTAAAATCGGTGAAATTTGCCGGGATGAAAACTGCTGGCTGCATGTTGATGCCGCAATGGCCGGAACTGCAATGGCCTGCCCCGAATTCAGGCACCTGAAAGACGGTGTGGAACTGGCCGACAGCTACTGTTTCAATCCGCACAAATGGATGTTTACCAATTTCGACTGCGATGTGTTTTGGGTTGCTAATCGCAACGAACTGATTCATACTTTTTCCATTTTACCGGAATATTTAAAAAACAAAGCAACCGAATCAGGGGCTGTTTTCGATTACCGCGACTGGCATGTACAGTTGGGCCGGCGCTTTCGCTCGCTCAAGTTATGGTTTGTTATCAGGCATTACGGCACAGAAGGATTGCAATACCACATCCGGAAACATGTGGAAATGGCTCAAAATTTTGCCAACTGGGTTAGGGAATCGTATGATTTTGAAATTGTTGTGGAACCACCGCTCAACCTGGTTTGTTTCCGGCATAAATCGGATGATAATTTCAATATGAAATTAATGAACACGGTAAACGACACCGGAAAAGCGTTTTTCACACACACCAAACTGAACGACCGGATTGTGTTACGTATGAGCATTGGACAAACCCATACCGAAAAAAAACATGTGAGGGAAACATGGGAATTGATAAAAGAAAAAGCGAAACATCTTGCTACAACATAAAAAGACAACTAATCAGCAAAAATTATAAATGTAATTTTTACCTTTAAAGAAGTTTTTTTACATTTAGCTTCAAATTTTTTAAAACATAAAAAACATGATAGATTTTAAGCAGTTCGAAATCTGGTTTGTTACCGGCAGCCAGCATTTATACGGAGAAGAAACATTAAAACAGGTAGATGCCGATTCGGCAGAAATTGTAAAGGGTTTGAATGCTTCCGGAAAATTACCGGCAAATATTGTATTTAAACCAGTGGTTAAAACCCCCGACGAAATTCTGGACATTTGTGTGCAGGCAAGTTCCAACCCCAAATGTATCGGGATGATTACCTGGATGCACACTTTTTCGCCGGCCAAAATGTGGATTGGCGGATTGAAAGCGTTGAGCAAACCTTACATGCATTTGCATACCCAGTTCAACCGCGATTTGCCCTGGAGCGAAATCGATATGGATTACATGAACCTGCACCAAAGTGCGCACGGCGACCGCGAATATGGTTTTATCAATACGCGTATGCGCAAAAACCGCAAGGTAGTGGTTGGGCACTGGCAAGATGAAAAAGTACAGGATCAGATTGCCGTTTGGTGCCGTTCGACAATTGGCTGGGCCGATTCGCAGGGACTGAAAGTAGCCCGCTTTGGCGACAACATGCGCGAAGTAGCCGTTACCGAAGGCGACAAAGTGGAAGCCCAGATTAAATTTGGATGGCAGATTTCGGCTTACGGCCCGGGGGATTTGGTGGCGCAGGTGGAAAAAGTAACCGACGCCGAGGTGGACGAGCTTTACAACGAATATGAAAAGCTGTACGATGTGGCAGAAAACTGCAAACCCGGAAATGAATACCACGAAAATGTCCGGGTTCAGGCACGTTACGAAATTGCACTGAAACGTTTTATGGAAGAAGGAAATTTCAAGGCATTCACTACCAACTTCGAAAACCTGACCGGGCTCGACCAGCTGCCGGGACTGGCATCGCAGCGATTGATGGCTGCCGGTTACGGTTTTGGCGCCGAAGGCGACTGGAAACAGGCTGCCATGTTGCGGATTGTGAAAACGATGTCGGCCGGAATGGAAGGCGGCAGCTCGTTCATGGAAGATTACACCTACCACATGGATCCGCAAAATGAAGCCGTTTTGGGCGCTCACATGCTGGAAATCTGTCCGTCGATTGCAGCCAAAAAACCACGCCTCGAAGTTCATCCGCTGGGAATTGGCGGAAAAGATGCCCCGGCACGATTGGTTTTTGAAAGCGCCACGGGAGATGCTATGAATGTAACGTTAATTGACATGGGCAACCGGTTCCGGTTTATTGTCAACACGCTTGACGTGATTGAACCACTTGAAAAAATGCCCAAATTACCCGTTTCTTCAGCTTTCTGGAAAACGCACCCCAACCTGGCCGACGGAGCAGCGGCATGGATTTACGCCGGCGGAACGCACCACTCCGCTTTCACCCTGGCTCTGACACCGGAATACATCGAGACTTTTGCCGAATATGCCGATGTTGAATTTGTTGTTATCGACAAAAATACCGATTTAACCGCATTCAAAAAAGAGCTACGCTGGAATGAAGTCTATTACATGCTTGCCAATGGGCTGAGATAATTGTAAAGCAGGGTTTACCAAAATAAAGAAGCAGCTTGTCATTCAACATTATTCTTTTAATTTGAAGGCAGCTGCTTTTTGTTTTTATTGTGAAAGTCCGGAAACTTACGCCATTCCCAAACTACTTTCTGAGAAAAAAACCGAAAACTATTGTTGTGCAATTCGGTTTTTGCCAATTATTCTTTTACGCACCACATCGTAATCGCGCTGGTAATTAATTACCGAAACGCCCCTGTTCATGTAACCGCCAAATGGAGATACTTTTTCAAACCGGTAATTTCCCTGAACCAGGTTGGTTCGCATGTAAGGAAGGCAGGCCTCAAAGTGTTTCCCGTAATTTTTCAGCGCATTCAGAAAATAAAAAGTAACATCGAAACCCTGCGCACCAAAATTCTTAGGCTCAGTATGGAAGTTCGCTTTGAATTTATTGATAAACCGGATGGTTGCCGGATCCTCATAATCAATCCAGTAAGGATCGACATAGTGCAATTTCAAGTTGAAATAATATGCTAAATCGATACTGCTGAATTGCTCATACCTGTTAAAGCCAATGAGTGTGATTGAATAATCGTCGGCCCTGTTATTAATATTGGAGAGTGCCACACTTATTTCTCCTTCGTTAAGTGAAGGGACAAAGACAACATTCTCTTTGGTACGCGATAAAATGCGGCCAAAACCAAAAGGACCTTCGCTGTTAAAATCGTAAACACTAAAGTTAACGCCCTGCTGTTGTCCCCAATATCCTGACTGATATAATCTTTCTTTTGTCAGTTCAACCACCCTTTCGGCCTCCGCGTTATTTTGGTCACCAGCCTCAAATACAATGAAATTACTGTTAAAATATTCTTCAGCAATTAGCTCGGCAGTTTTCTGAGCCAGATAATCACGCGATGGGTTTATCTGAAACAGATACGGATTGCTTTCCAAATCTGCCGATTGGGATGCCAGCGGCGAAATCATGTGAATGCGGTTTTTTGCCGATATCTCAGAAACTTCCTGCTGAACCTGAGGATAAACCGGGCCAATAATTAAATCGGTTTCAAGAAATTCCTCACTATAAATAAACTTACGGATTGAATCCGGATTTTGCTGTGTATCAAAAACATGCAACCTGATATTCATTCCTTCCTGCTCCATCGAGTCAATTGCAATGAGCACCCCCTCGTAAAACTGCAGGAAGTCTTCACTGTTGCGGTAAAAGCCGTGAAACATTTCCTGGGTCAGCTCCTGTTCAATTAAAGTATCACTTTCAGCGGACAGTTCTCCTGTCAATAAATTTCCAGAAGCATTCAACTCATCAATTAGTAGTGTATCGGGAATAATTATTTCCCTGTTTAAAGTATCGTTGGCATGCGTATAAAACGGCAGGAACAAAGCCACATCGTAAACCTGGCTTACATAGTCCTGACTAATAGCCGGCAGGCAATAATCGGGTATTTGCCCGGGCAGTTCAACTTCGTAATAATCGGTATCGAATTCCGGTTCTTCGGAATCAACAAAAACGGAATCTTTTTCCTTCTTTTCCATGAAGGTTGCAATTTCTTCATCCGGTTTTCTCGGAATTAAAATGGTTTCTCCCAAAACAAGATTTCGGTTTTCAAGTGCAGGGTTAAATTTTCTGATTTCAGGAATTGAAATATTATATTTTGTTGACAACCCAAATAAAGTTTCGCCTTGTACAACATTATGCCTGATAAATGCCTCTTCATTTTTGGGTTCTGGACTGGTCAGTTCCTGCTCCTCAACCGGAATTTTAATTGAAACGCCTGCCGGAAAACCACTTTCCAAAACCGGATTCAGCCTTTTCAGTTCATCTTCATCAATATTGTATTTTTGAGAAATTCCCCACAGTGTTTCGCCCGATACGATGGTGTGTGTAAAATAATTTCCGGAAACGCTTTCAATATCAAATTCTTCACTTCCAACAGGCGCTTGTTCATCTTCCTTTTCCAATGAAATATCTTCATCTGGACTGTCAGTTTCTTTTGCAACCGACTGTTCTGTTTGCGGAAGATAAATAATGCTCCCGGCTTTTAAATTTCCGGCTCCGGGGTTATAAAAAAGTATTTCGCTCTGTGATACATTATATTTTTTCGCCAGGGAATACAATGTTTCTCCCTGGGCTACCTCATGTTTGATCAGCCGGTCGCCTTCGTCCTGCTCCAAAGGTTTTTCTCCGGTCGGTAGTTGTCCGGATTCGGCCAGCTGTTCTTCAGCGACCTGCCAACGCGGAATCCGTAGTTTTATACCTTTTCTGAAACGCTGTACTTCAGGATTGTAGGCATATATTTCCTCAACAGTTATCCCGTACTGTTTGGCAATAAAATAGGGTGTCTCTTTTCGGGAAGAAATAGTATGGAAAATGAAATGTGCAGGATCACCTTTCTGGTAAATCGGTTTTTCGCTGAGATCAGCTCCTTCGCGATATGGAATTTTTATAACCTCCCCTATTTTCAGGCCATCTGACAATTCAGGATTATGAGTAACCAGTTCGCTGCTGTCCGAATTAAACTGTTGGGAGATGGAATAGATTGTTTCGCCGGTACGCACCTGGTGCAATACATATTTTTCTCCTTTTATCACCACCAGCTCATTTTCCTTCAATTGCTGGGCATTTCCCCCGATACTGAAGGCCAAAAAGAAAAAAATGATAAAAAATGGCTGAGAAAATTTCATTTTAAAAACCCGGTTTTAAAAATTCGTTCAAAAATAATAATAATTGATCATCCCTTTATTGAAAACGCTGTTATTTCAAAATAATTTTAGATACATGGATAGTTTAAATAAAATACTGATGAAAACAAAACAGTGTAGCCCGTTTAAAAGTGGCATTGAAGTCTGCATGTTAATACTTTTAACTTTTTCAACGGCAACGGAATAAATTTTACGTTGTTATTTTTACTTTTGCTTTTTGAACGGAAGCATTCATTATAAATTATTATCCATGCAGGAAAAAATTCTGATTCTCGATTTCGGATCACAGTACACTCAGCTAATAGGTCGCAAAATTCGTGAGCTCAATGTATATTGCGAAATTCATCCATTCAACCATTTTCCGGAAATTGACGAAACGGTTAAGGGTGTAATTCTTTCAGGGAGTCCTTTTTCGGTTCGCGACAAAGCAGCTCCAAGGCCTGATTTATCAAAAATCAAAGGAAAAATACCAGTGCTTGGAATTTGTTACGGGGCACAATACATGGCTCATTTTTTTGGTGGTGAGGTGGCGCCATCCGATTCCAGAGAATACGGAAGGGCAAAATTAGGATTTATCGATCACGACTGCCCGTTGTTTCAAGACGTCAGCCTGCACACCCAGGTTTGGATGTCGCATGGAGATACCATTACCAAACTTCCGGAAAATTTTAAAGTTGTGGCTTCAACCGAAGATGTAAATTTTGCAGCTTATAAAATCGATAACGAATTAACCTATGCCATTCAGTTTCACCCCGAAGTTTACCACACAACTGAAGGGCAGCAGGTGCTAAGAAACTTTGCAGTTGATATTTGTGGCTGCGAACAAACCTGGACCCCACTGTCGTTTGTGGAAACAACAGTTAAAGAACTGCAGGAGAAACTTGGTAACGATAAAGTTGTTCTCGGACTTTCAGGCGGAGTGGATTCGTCGGTTACAGCAGTGCTTTTAAATGAAGCCATTGGAAGCAACCTCACCTGCATTTTTGTGGATAACGGCCTGTTACGAAAAGATGAATTTAAAAATGTTTTGCACTCTTACGAAAATATGGGTCTGAATGTAATTGGAGTGGATGCCAAACATAAATTCTGGAACGACCTGAGGGGAATCACCGACCCGGAGCAAAAACGAAAAATAATTGGCCGGAACTTCATCGAAGTATTCGATGCTGAAGCAAAAAAAATTAAAGATGTAAAATGGCTGGCGCAAGGAACTATTTACCCCGATGTAATAGAATCGGTGTCGGTTAACGGCCCTTCAGCTACCATTAAATCACACCATAATGTTGGAGGACTGCCAGAAAAAATGCATTTAAAAGTTGTGGAGCCACTTCGGTTGCTGTTTAAAGATGAAGTGAGACGAGTTGGAAAAGCACTCAATATTAAACAAGAATTATTGGGCCGTCATCCATTCCCCGGACCGGGTTTGGGAATCAGAATACTGAGTGATGTTACCCCCGAAAAAGTAAGAATGTTGCAGGAAGCCGATGCCATTTTTGTTAACGGATTAAAAAACTGGGGATTGTATGACAAAGTTTGGCAGGCAGGCGTAATTTTGCTGCCTATCCAGTCGGTTGGAGTTATGGGCGATGAACGTACTTATGAAAACACGGTGGCACTGCGTGCAGTTGCCTCAACCGACGGTATGACTGCTGACTGGGTCCATCTCCCCTACGATTTTCTTGCAAAAATGTCCAATGAAATCATAAACCGGGTAAGAGGAATTAATCGTGTCGTTTACGACATCAGTTCGAAGCCCCCTGCAACAATTGAGTGGGAATAAACGTTTTTTGATTTAAGCCTGATAAATAATTTGGCGTGATAATTGAAATTCAAAGTATAAATTAAAACGATATTTAAAATGACATATCACCGGAATATAAAAAAATGGCGTCAGAATTTTATTCTTCTGATAACATTGTTTGTATTGGCACCTGCCTATTTGAGTGCACAGGAATCAGTTCAAAAAAATCAGTTAAAATTTGGCCGGTTGTTGCGGCTTGTTGACAGTTATTATGTTGACACAACCAACGTGGACGAACTCACAGAAAATGCCATAGTTCACATGCTAAGCGAGTTGGATCCACATTCGGTTTATATTTCGAAGGAAGAAGTTCAAAGAATGAATGAACCTCTCCAGGGTAATTTTGAAGGAATTGGAATTTCATTCAATATATTTAAAGATACCCTGCTGGTAACAACTACAATTCCGGGCGGACCTTCAGAAAAAGTGGGGGTGCGTGCAGGAGACCGCATAGTTGAAGTTGATGGCGAAAATATTGCAGGCACAGGAATTAAAAACAGCGATGTTTTTGACCTGCTGCGTGGAAAAAAAGGAACTTCAGTAGAGATAAAAGTAGTGCGGAAAAGTGCCGATGAAATGCTCGAATTTAAGATTATCCGCGACAAAATTCCTATTAACAGCCTCGATGCATCTTATATGCTTGATGAATCAACAGGCTACATAAAACTCAATAAATTTTCGGCCACAACTACCGATGAATTTACCGAGGCGATGAATCAACTCAATCAGCAAAATATTGAAAATCTGGTTCTCGATTTACGTGGTAACGGAGGTGGTTATCTGAAATCGGCCATTGAAATATCAGACCAGTTTCTTGAAAATAACAAGTTAGTGGTTTACACCGAAGGAACAAATGAACCCAAAAGGGAGTACAATGCTACTACTTCCGGTATTTTTGAAAATGGTAACCTGATAGTATTGGTTGATGAATCTTCGGCTTCTGCAAGCGAAATTGTATCCGGTGCTGTTCAGGACTGGGACCGCGGTCTGGTTATCGGGCGACGTTCATTTGGCAAAGGATTGGTTCAAAAACCCTACTTTTTAACTGATGGTTCGGTAGTGCGGCTCACTACCGCTCACTATTATACACCAAGCGGAAGATGCATTCAAAAACCTTACGATAACGGTACGGAAGATTACCGAAGGGGCAGGCTTGAACGCATGATTGCCGGTGAATTTTTCAGTAAAGACAGCATTGAGTTGGCCGATTCGCTCAAATATAAAACCCTTGTAAACGGTCGCACCGTTTACGGCGGAGGCGGCGTTATGCCCGATATTTTCGTGCCAATGGATACTTCAAGTCATTTCCGTTATTACAATACACTAAGGCGCAATCAGATAGTTTACAATTTCGTACTCAACTATGTGGATAAAAACCGTTCAAAACTTAAGCGGCAATATGCTGATTTTGATGACTTCAATACAAAATTTGAAGTGACTGAAGATATGGTAAATACAATTGTTGCCAACGGCGAAAAAGAAGGAATTGAAAAAGACCAGGAGAGCCTGGACTTTACCAGGATAAATATGAAAAGAGAAATTAAGGCTTTGATTGCACGTGATATTTTTTCGAGAGATGATTTCTATAAAATTATTAACGAAGACGATGATGCAATTCGTAAAGCTTTAGAGGTGATAAAAAACCAGGAACAATACAATAATTTTCTGGTTTCGGCAGAGTAAATAAACCATGGCAGAAGATTTAACCACCTGGTTATGGAGTAATAAAATTGAATTAATTGGTGCCTTACTGGGTTTATTATACATCTTCTTTTCCATCAGGCAGCACATTTTAACCTGGGCAACAGGGCTTCTAACTTCGGTGCTGTACGTTGTTGTCTTTTTTCAATCAGGTTTTTATGCCGATATGGGCCTGCAGGTCTATTATGTTTTCATAAGCATTTACGGATGGTATTTTTGGTTAAAGGGTGAAAAAAAAGCAGCAAAAGGAAGCGAACAACAGGTTCCGGTTACCAAAACAAAAAAAAGAGTTTTAATGAAATCCGGAATTGTAACCCTGCTGATTTTCCTGTTACTAATTATTATCCTGAAAAGATTTACCGATTCAACCGTTCCCGTGATGGACTCGCTGACAACAGCCTTAAGCATAACCGCCACGTGGATGCTGGCAAGAAAATATATTGAGCATTGGCTAATCTGGATTTTTGTTGACTTTTTTTCAGCCGGATTATATGTTTACAAAAATCTTTGGCCAACGGTTGTGTTGTTTATAGTATATGCAGTAATGGCAATAATTGGTTATATAGAATGGAAAAAAGATTTAGAAAAATCAAAATTAAAATCCGGCCTGGAAAAAACATGAGTTTTTTCGCATACGCAGGATAATTAAATCCACCGGCTGGCAAATGGAAGTAAAAAGTTGAAACATGGTAACTTCTCCAAAAATAATTATAATAACAGGGGCCGAATCAACAGGGAAAAGTGTCCTGACGGAATGGCTTGCCAATTATTTTCAAGCTCCGTTTTTACCTGAGTTTGCCCGTGAATACATTGAAAATTTAAACAGAAAATATACTTACGTCGATGTTGAACTGATTGCACGCGAGCAGGTTTCACGTCTTGAAGCGATAAAAAGAAAAAATTCAGATGCACCATACATTTTTCTCGATACCTGGCTGATTATCACAAAAATATGGTTTGAAGTGGTTTTTAACCATTTGCCTTCGTGGCTCGATGACCAAATAAAAAAAACACCAATAGATTTATTTCTGGTTTGCGACACTGATTTGCCCTGGATTCCCGATCCGGTGAGGGAAAACGGTGGCGAACAACGCGAAATCCTTCAGAAAAAATACATTGCAGCGATTGAAAGATTCAATTTCAATTACAAAATTGTAAGTGGAAAAAACCAGGAACGAAATAATAATGCATTGCAATACCTGCTTCAGATGAGTAATAAAGGTTAAACTGATTCATTTCAGGATTGTTCGAAAAAATAATTGCATATATAAAAACTTTACCCTATTAATTTCAGATATTGCAGTAAAGAAAAATAGTTCAATATTATGCCACGACAAAAATTTGAAAATAGAATCTCGAAAACAGTTGAAAGTCTGAGTGACCCCAAAACCTACAATGTGGTTTGTCATGAGCACCGGCTGGGAGAACCCCTGCCATCCATTGCCAAACTACAAAAAGTAGTTGACATGGTCAGAGAAATACTTTTCCCCGGCTATTTTGGCAACACCTCATTAAGGCCAAACACTACCCGCCACTACATGGGAGTTTATGTGGATGAGTTACACGAACTTTTAAGTGAAGAAATCCTTGCAGGAATGTGTTTTGAATGCCAGGACGATAATGCCGAAAAAATTGACAAACACAACGCAAGAGCAAAAGAAACGGCAGCCTGTTTTATTGAGGAATTACCCGAAATCCGCCGGAAACTGGTTGCTGATGTGAATGCTACATACATTAACGACCCGGCAGCCCGGAATGTGGGCGAAGTCATTTTTTGTTATCCGGGCATTCGGGCTATCACAAATTACCGGGTTGCCCACAAGTTGCTCGAACTGGAAGTTCCGCTGATTCCGCGTTTCATATCAGAAATGGCGCACAGCGAAACGGGAATCGACATTCATCCGCGAGCTAAAATCGGTGAAAATTTTACAATTGACCATGGCACTGGCGTTGTTATCGGGTCAACCAGTATTATTGGAAACAATGTAAAAATCTACCAGGGTGTTACCCTTGGTGCAAAAAGCTTTCCGCTCGACGATGAAGGCAAACCGATTAAGGGAATTCCGCGGCACCCGGTTGTGGAAGATAACGTGGTCATCTATTCGGGAGCCACAATTCTCGGCCGCATCACAATAGGCGAAGGATCGGTTATTGGCGGTAATGTCTGGGTTACCCGAAATATTCCACCAAAATCAAGAATTGTTCAATCGCGGCCCAAAGCCACCACTTTTGCAGATGGATCTGGAATCTAAGAATCTAAATCATCAAAAAACAAACAACTTGGAAAAATATAACTTAATAGCCAAAACATTCTCAGGGCTTGAGCCTGTTCTGGCCAACGAAATTAAAAATATCGGCGGACAAAACATTAACCCGGGCCGGAGAGCAGTTTTTTATGAAGGCAACAAGGAATTAATTTACAAATCGAACTATTACCTGAGGACTGCCCTGCGAATTCTGAAAGAAATCCATTCGTTTCAGTTTAAAGATGTGGACCAGTTTTATTTGAAATGCAAAAAAATTAACTGGGAGAAATACCTGAACATCAACCAGAGTTTTGCCATAAGTAGCACCGTAATTCATTCAAATGATTTC
>JBNJGR010000041.1:0-17027 GCA_051747885.1 Bacteroidota bacterium
TGATTTGCCGGAAATGGTGCGTGGCGCAATGGCCATCGACAACCTGAAAACCGGCGATAAAATTCTGATTGCTGAAGCCTGCTCACACCACCCGATTGGCGAGGACATCGGCACTGTAAAAATTCCCCGATGGCTTACGCAGTACGTGGGAGGCAAACTGGAAATCGACAGTATTCGCGGACATGATTTTCCTCTAACTATTTCAGAATATAAATTAATTATCCATTGTGGCGCCTGCATGTGGAACCGGCGGGCAATGCTCAGCCGGATTATGAAAGCCCGGCAGGCTGGCGTACCGATTACAAATTACGGGCTGACAATTGCGTTCTCACTCGGAATTTTCGAACGGGCTTTACAACCTTTCCCGGCAGCACTCGATGTTTATAAATCGCAATAAGTCAAGCAATTTAAAACCATTCTAAACAAAACCCCCAATTAAACGTTGGCTTCATCCTTTTGTCTAATCCACTAAAACAATTTTAATATGAACATAAAAAGACTTTTTGTATTTCTGATATTTATATTTGGAGTTATTCATTCTTTTTCGCAACAAAATACAACTGAGAAGTTAAAGGATAAAGCAGTTAACCTCTTTATTGACTGCTTTCGGTGCGATATGGACTACATTCGGCGTGAAATCCCCTATGTGAATTATGTGAGAGATGTAAAAGAAGCCGATTTATACATCAGGGAAAGCCGCCAGACTACCGGCAGCGGAGGCCGCGAATATACCTATTCTCTTGTAGGACAGGAGAGGTTTGAAGGCAAGAACGACACCCTGGTTTATGCCTCGGGGCCCAATGAAACAGAAGAAGAAATAAGGGAAGGAAGAACCAATATGATGAAAATGGGTCTGATGCGGTATGTTGCCCAAACACCTACCTACAAAGATGTTAACATAACCCACACCAGCGAATCAGTAGCAGAAGAAGTTACCGATAAATGGAATAATTGGGTTTTTGAGATTGAAACAAGCCCCCGGCTTGAATCAGAGGAATCCTACAAAGAATTTTCATTCCGGAATTCGTTTGATGCCAATAAAATTACTGAAGACTGGAAGATTGAAGTGGAATTCGATCATCGGCTCAGCCGTACAAAATACACCTACGATAATGAAACATTTACAAAAGAAAAAACGGAAGTGGAGTTGGAAAACCTTGTAGTTAAAAGTTTAGGACAGCACTGGTCGATTGGCGCCAGAGTGGATTTACTCACTTCCAGTTTCAGTAATATTAAATTCAGGAGCGATATTTTTCCTTCGTTGGAATACAACCTTTTTCCGTACTCGGAATCTTCTCATCGACAGCTCCGTTTTTTATACGGAATAGGTGCATCATTAAATCAATACAACGACACAACTATTTACGGAAAAACAGAAGAAAATTTGGCACAACATCAGTTGCAAATTGCCTACAGAATACAGGAAAAATGGGGTTCGGTTAACATTTCGCTGGAAGGTTCCAACTACCTGCACGATTTTTCAAAACACCGACTGGAACTCGGTGGTAATCTTGAAATTCGCATTTTCAAAGGCCTCTCACTCGATATTTTTGGGAGTATAGCACGTATTCACGATCAGCTTTCACTCGTAAGAGGTGAACTATCAGAGGCCGACCTATTGCTTCAATTACAAGAACTGGCCACAGCATACAGCGCTTATGGCCGTATTAGTTTATCCTACACTTTCGGTTCAATTTATAATAATGTAGTAAACCCGCGCTTTGGAAACGGCAGATGGTAATTCCACTTTTCTTCGGAACTTTTTTATATTTTCATCCTCAAAAAAATGAAGCAAATGGCATTTTTTTCTTCTTTCGTTTTTCTTTTTATGCTGATAAGCTGCACAAGCCAGAATGAGAAAGACAATACTGAACTCCAAATAAACGAAAGTTCTCAAAATGAAGAAAATATGAAAGATAACAAGTTTACATATCTTGCCCTTGGCGATTCCTATACCATTGGTGAAAGTGTGGATGCGGAAAAACGATTTCCGGTTCAGCTTGCCTTAAAACTGAACGAAAACGGAATTGCCATATCAGAACCTGAAATAATTGCTCAAACAGGCTGGACCACCAACGAACTGGCCGCAGCAATTGAAAGCAGGAATCTAAATGAAAATTTCGATTTAGTGACTTTGCTGATTGGGGTCAACAACCAATACCGTGGCCGCGACTCAGGGGAGTACCTTACCCAGTTTGCAGAGTTGCTCCAAACTGCTGTTGATTTTGCTGGTGATGAAAACGGTGTGATTGTTATTTCAATTCCTGATTATGGAGTTACACCTTTCGGGCAAGAAAGAAACCCTGAAAAAATTGCCGAAGAAATTGACCTTTTCAACCGGATTAACATGGAAGAGACACAAAAAACGGATGCTCATTACGTGGATATAACCGGGATTTCAAGAAAAGCAAAAGATGATGCTTCACTGGTGGCTTCCGACGGACTGCATCCCTCGGGCAAAATGTACCGGTTGTGGGTAGAAGAGATATTTCCGGTGGCCAAACAAATACTTGAAAACAAAAACTGACATGAACTTCAATTTTAATTTTGATACTTCTGAGAATTACGCCCAAAACCTGGATAAAACCGATGCGTTGAAAAACTTTCGCGACCAGTTTTTTATTGAAGACGAAAAAACGATTTACCTCGATGGAAATTCTCTGGGGAGGCTTCCTTTAAAAACCAAAAAGCTGATTGCAGAAATTACCGAAAACCAATGGGGGAAGGAACTTATCGGGAGCTGGAATAAGCACTGGTATGAAAAACCGGTTGAACTGGGAAACAAAATTGCTTCGCTAATTGGTGCTGCTTCCGGTGAAGTAGTGGTTTCCGACAACACTTCCATTAACCTTTATAAACTCGCCCACGCAGCACTAAAATACAATTCGGGCAGATCAAAAATTGTAAGCGATATTTTCAATTTCCCCACCGACCTTTACATTTTGCAGGGATTGATAAAAGAATTTGGTCCGGAGTATCATTTATCGCTGGCAAAATCGAATGACAAAATTTCCATTGATTTGGAAGATCTGAAAAAAAAGATTGACGAAAACACAGCGTTGGTGGTGCTCTCGCTCGTCGCTTTTAAAAGCTCATTTCTTTACAATGCTGCTAAAATTACTGATTGGGCCCATAAAAAAGGAGCGCTTGTTTTGTGGGATTTAAGCCATGCAGTTGGCGCTGTGCCTGTTGAGTTGAATAAAACAAATGCAGAACTGGCAGTGGGCTGCACCTACAAATATTTAAACGGAGGTCCGGGTTCGCCGGCATTTTTGTATGTAAATAAAAAATGGCAGGATAAACTGGGTTCGCCGGTGCAGGGCTGGTTTGGCGACCAGCGTCCGTTTGAATTTGATTTAAATTATCAGCCGGCAGAAGGAATTCGCAGGTTTCTATCCGGAACACCACCGGTAATAAGTTTGATGGCTACCGAGCCGGGATTAGATATTTTACTGGATGCAGGGATTGAAAATCTCCGCGAAAAAAGCATCCGGCAAAGCGAGTATCTTCTTTTTCTGACAAATAAAATTCTTACTGATTTGGGGTTTAAAACCGGTTCTCCAACTGACCCTGAGCAGCGTGGTTCGCACATTTCATTAAAACACCCGGAAGCTTACCGAATATGCCAGGCACTCATTCATCCTCAAAAAAACGCTCCCAAAATTATCCCCGATTTTCGCGAGCCCGATAATATTCGGTTCGGAATTACCCCCCTTTATACCACGTTTAGCGAACTACGCAAAACAATTTTCAGGTTGAAAGCAATTGTGACAACTAAAGAATTCGAGAATTTTTCAGCAATCAGAACCACAGTTACCTGAAAATGGCGCTTAATAATTTGGGGCTGATTGTCAGTTAATTTTTTTACCGGCTGTTTTCCTGAAAAAGCCGAACAGAATTATTTTTCCGAAGCTGTCTTTTTTCAAAATTTTCAGAACATCTTTTTCAATGGCAAACTGAAACTCCTGATTTTTCCTGAAATCATCAGCATGAATGAGGGTGATGTAATTTTTTGCAATGCTCCAGTTAAAGTCTCCGTTGTTTGTGATAAAATTTACCGGCAAATTGCTATCGTAATTAAACTTTCCATTCTCTGAAAATTCAATTTTTAAAAAAAGCTTGTCTTCTTTTAACTGTTCTTCATGTTTATGAATAAGTTCTTTTTCCGGCTCAGTATAATACTCGAATAAATTCCACTGCCCCGGCAATTGCTTTGATGGCCTGGCAAACATTTCGGAAGTTTTTAACCAGTAAACTATTTTTGAAAAAACAGCCTTAATCTTCATACATTTATTCTCAATTCTTTTTTTGACCAGCCTTCGGGCAAAAAGTTTAATAAAAGCCAGTAAGATAGTGAGGATTGGTATGAAGTAAAAATGCAGAGCCTTATTAAAACAAAAAACCCGGCATCAGCTTCGTGAAAAGCAAATGCCGGGAACCATTGTTATTGTAGTACTAAAACCAACTGTAAACTAATTTCTTTTCCCAAATACCAGTTTTACCATCACTGCCAGAGAAACCATGAAGCCGCCAAATGCGGCAACAAGTGCAATTGCTAAGAGTGTTTCCATAATTCTAATTTTTAATGATTTTATTTGTTGATATTATATTGTTCCCATCACTAATATTTACCAGGTAAATTCCCGGTGCTTTGTCTGAAAAGTCAACCTGCTTCTTATTGGCATAAAAAGCATCGATTCCATTTTCAGTATACACCGTTTTTCCAAACATATCGGTAACTAAAATGTCAACTTCATTCAGGTTTTCAGCACCCGAACAATCGACATAAAAACTACCGGAAAACGGGTTTGGATAAACGTTGATTTCCGATTCGGCAACCAAACCATCACTGCCAGTTGTAAATCCTTTCTGTATTTCAAGATTATCGATAGCCCATCCCCATCCGCTGCCGGACTGATCGGAGGCCAGGCGAAAACGAAATAAAACAGTATCGCCGGCAGAAAAAGCAGTGTTCCGGGTCAGGTTAATAGTATGTTTCAAAAACATATTTTCATTGGCAATAGCATTGGAAGTATTATTGGTTAAGCTGCTCTCAAAAATTTCACGCCAGCTGGTTTCATCTCCCGAATCGTAGCCGTCTTTAAGCGGCAACCATGTAGCACCGTTATCCTTGCTTCCTTCAATAATTACATAATCCCAAAACATTTCATCGGTATAGGTTGTATTGGTTTCTCCGGGTTCTACCAAAACCACCTCATCAAAAGTCATTTCTCCGTTTTCTTCAAGAATAATTGGATATTTCAGATTGGCAATCAGATTGTATTTTTCGCCTTCAACTGCCGAAGCCGGATAAGGATTCCGTGTATGCAGAATATTGCTGTAAAAACCTGGGGCCTTTGAAATTGAAAAATCGGCAGTTGAGAAATCATCTGCAGCATCTTCAAAATCAGTTGAAAAAGAACGAACCGGCTGGTTCGACTGAAACAGGGTAGCTGTATAAAATCCAGAAGACGGAATAATTTTTTTGTTTCTTCTTACTGATTTATCTTCTGCAATAACCCGGTACTCGAAAACATCGCCATTCAGCGTTTGCTGTTTTAAATCGAGCAGCCCTTCATATAAGTCGCCATCTTTGTTTTCAAGTGTTACAGGTTCCTGTAATTCGCCATTCACTTTATATTCAATTTTCACTGATTTAATGCCCAGGTTATCGTTTGCCAATGCTGAAAGTTCAACCACCGGATGAGTCTTGGAAATTATTTTAACAGGATTGTGCACAACTGAAGGCGCAAAAAAGTCGGGCCCGATGCGTACCGAGAATGTTTTCTCCGGCGCTCTTGAAGGATAATGATAAGTTTTGCCTCCATCAGTAACCATTTTAAAATAATACTGAAGGTTTCCCTGGAAAGAACCAGTTTGGATGGCCCCGGCAAATTTATTTGTTGATGTGATATAATTCAAATCTGCAGAATCAGAATTCGCAAAATAATCTTTTGAATAAACTACTTTCATTGTTGCACCCGAAATATCGTAATCTGCAAAAACGTCAATTTCAACAGGAATTTCAGCAGTTGCCTGTTCAATATCTTTCAGTTTATCAAATTCAAACAATACTGATTTCCAGCCCATTTCCGATAAAATTTCAAGGGTTGCATCTTCCGGGTCATGAATAGCTTCGCCTCTGTTGGCATACGCATCCATCATACCGCTTCCCAATTCCAGGTGGTAAATACTTGCACCGTTTTTCCAGCTTGCAGGAGCATAAATCCAATCGTCTGTGATGGCTGTAGAATGAAATTTCAGATTGTCAGATGTAAGCTGTTTGTAAAGTTCATTCGACGGCCTGTTGAACACCGAATTGTCAGAAAGTTGTTCTTCTAATGCATTGAACACAAAATAATCATATACACTGGGCAAGTTGTTGCTGTTATTGAAATAACCTTTTCCGTTGTTGCTTTTAAAGAAACCTGAAAAACCCAGGCCGTGCGCAATTTCGTGTAAAACTGATGAAACAAAATCGTATTTTGTGGAAGGGGTGTTTCCATCGGTACCCAAATACCAGGAAAAATTTTTGTTGAAACTGCAAATGATATCAGCTTCGCCTCCGTTTTTATTTTCACCTGACAGTTTTTCGACTAATGCAACCGGATAGTAAACATCGGGCAACAAGGCGCCTTCAAAATTTATATGAAAAGTAGAAGGACGGGCCAACGCCAAAACATTCCCGTCAATGGATTCCCATTTTGCCAATACTTTTACTGGTACTGTTGAAGTGAAAAAATTCCCCCAAATGGAGAGTGCATATTCAAAAGCCTGCCTGGCTTCTTCAGGGAAACCGACATAAGTAACTTCGAAATTCAGATTGTTAGTTTGGCCTGATTTCAACTGAGGCGAAAAACTCCTTGGTTTAACAAAAATTTTATTTTCCTCATCAGTTGGAATATTAATCGGGCTTTCAGACACGATTCCTTCCTCCGTATTTTTTTGAGCAGAGGCAGAAAATAATCCTGAAATAAAAATTAATATCCAGAGCAAACGCTTCATTGTAAAATTGCATTTTTCAGTTTAAAAAACCTACGGCTAAATTACACTGGATAAGAGCCATACAAGAATTTACAATGATGAAAACCGGACTTAATAAGTCTTAATTTGAAAGCTTATTTTGCTTAAACTGAATTGCCGGAAGACCGTAAAAACAGGGGTAATAAAAACTGACCAGTGAGGTAATTTTTACTGACAAGCCTTTAATGACAATACCGCGAGAGAGGCATAAACCAAGAATAATTATGCAAAACAGGAAAGGTCTTCAACCAAAAAACATGCTATTAAGAGGATCGATTCTCAAAAAAATTAATTGTGCTCTTAACATTTAGGATATTCTGAATCTGCCCAACCGATTTACATTTCCTGAATTACTGTGGATTGAAACTTAAATCAAAATTCTCATAATTAAGGAATTAATTCCGGCTTGTCCGAAACTCATTATACAAAAAAAGTATGCTGCTTTTATTGAAAAAAGATGTAGAATTTGAATGACACAAAAATATCCTGGGTGAAAATGATATTGATGAATTTTTTGTACCACCGAAGCAGGAACATTTTGAGGCTTATCTGGTAAAGTCTTTCAAACTGAAACTCGCGAGACCTGGGAAATATTACGATGCCGTTATGACCAGAAGTTTACAAATTTTTTGCACAAAAAAAGAGCTGCAACCATTATTTTGCAACTCTTCAATTTTTATGTGGGGAGTACTGGATTCGAACCAGTGACCCCCTGGGTGTAAACCAGGTGCTCTGAACCAACTGAGCTAACCCCCCAATCTATAATATTTATTTTGAACATGCCCCCCTTTTCAGAAAGGCGCTGCAAATATAAAACGTATTTTCAGTTCTGCAAAAATAATTCACAAAATTTCTGCAACAATAAATGTACTCCCGCCAACAAAAATAAAATCATCTTTACCGGCATTCTTTTTAGCCTCGTTGTAAGCGTTATTAACATCCGAAAAAGCCTGTCCTTTCAATCCAAATTCAGTAGCATATTTTGCCAGAACATTTTCATCGAGGGCACGCGGAATCTTAGCTTTAGTGAAATAGTACACTGCTTTTTGAGGCAGCAGTTTCAGAATTTTCTCCGGTTCCTTGTCGTTCACCATCCCAAAAACAATATGCAGTTTTTTATATGGAATTTGTGCTATCTGCTTCACAATTTCAGTTATTCCATCGGCATTGTGCGCGGTGTCGCAAACAATACGCGGATTGGCCCCCAAAACCTGCCAGCGCCCCAGCAATCCGGTAAGTGTACTGACTTCAGCCAATCCCGTTTCAATATTTCCATGTGAAATATCCCAGCCTTTGGTTTTCAGCAACTCCAGCGTTTTTAAAACCGCCGGCAAATTTTTTTGCTGATACGCACCTTTCAAATCCAGTTTCAATTGCCGGTAAATTTGCTCACCGTTTTTTTTAACAGCCAAAAGCTGATTTCCTTCAAAATCATTCATGCCATAACGAACTGAATATTCACGGTCGGCAAAATACAGGGGGGCTTTCTGTTCGTCAGCTTTTTCCGTAAAAACCTGTCGCGTTTCATTCTTAGTAGTGCCGACAACAACCGGAATTTTGTTTTTAATAATGCCGGCCTTTTCTTTTGCAATGGCTTCAAGTGAATCGCCGAGCAGGGCCGTGTGATCCATCCCAATGTTTGTAATAATGCTAACTTCCGGAGTGATGATATTTGTGGAATCGAGCCGGCCTCCCAACCCAACTTCCACAATGGCAATGTCCACTTTTTCTTTTGCAAAATAATCGAAAGCCATGGCCACGGTGAGTTCAAAAAACGAAGGTTCAATTTTCTGCAACTCATCGTTGGCTTTGTAATTTTCAACCCAGTTAACAACTTCGTTTTCAGGAATCATTTTTCCGTTAATCCGAATTCTTTCCCTGAAATCTTTTAAATGGGGCGAGGTGTAAAGTGCGGTTTTATAACCTGCCGACTGTAAAATGGCCGCCAGCATGTGCGAAACCGATCCTTTTCCGTTGGTCCCCGCAACATGAATTGTTTTAAAATGCCGGTGCGGGTTCCCGTAAAAATTATCGAGCTGTAAAGTATTATCGAGATTGTTTTTGTAGGCCGCCGGCCCTACCCTCTGATACATGGGCAAACGGGAAAACAAATAATCAAGTGTTTCAGAATAATTCAAAATCAGAAATATTTATTAACCGCTGCAAGTTTATTAAAAAATGAAATGTGCCTCAACAAATATTTTGAATTTATCTACATTTAGGAAATTCAAATCTACAACTATGTTGAGCAAAACCAGTAAAAGTAAAATTTTCATTCTCGACACGAATGTCATTTTACACGATCACACTTGCATTTACCAGTTTCAGGATAACGACATTATCCTTCCGATAACTGTACTGGAGGAACTGGATAAATTCAAAAGGGGAAACGACCTGATAAATTACCAGGCAAGGGAATTTGTGCGCGTCCTTGACGAGATTGTGGGCGACGAACTTTTCAACGGCGGTAAATCGCTGGGAAAAGGAAAAGGCAAACTGCGTATTGAAACCGGAAAACCGTTTTCGGAGGCCATGAAAACTTCGTTCCGCGAAGATATTCCTGACCACCGCATTCTGGCTATTGCCGACTACACCTCGAAAGCGTACCAAAAACGAAAAACAATTTTGGTGAGCAAGGACATCAACCTGCGCATGAAAGCCAAATCGCTCGGGATTAAAGCTGAGGATTACAAAACCGACCAGGTTACCGATGAAAATGTGCTGGATAAAACCATCACCACATTTGAAAATTTCGATGATAATTTAATCGAGCTGTTATATGAACAGGGTTCGGTTGCCGTTGAAGAGTTCAAAGAAATTAAGACTGAAGCCAATGAATGTTTTATATTTAAAGGAAACAATTCAAGTGTACTGGCCAGGTACGATTCCAAAGACAAACGCATCAAGCGGGTGGAAAAGAAACCGGCCTACGGTATAAAACCACGAAACGCGGAGCAAACTTTCAGTCTGAATGTTTTAATGGATCCGGACATCCAGCTGGTAGCACTTACCGGAAAGGCAGGTACCGGAAAAACACTGCTGGCCCTGGCAGCAGCAATCGAGACGCATAAATCGTTCGACCAGATTTTACTGGCCCGCCCAATTGTAGCCCTCAGTAACCGCGATCTGGGATTTTTACCCGGCGATGCTTCCGAAAAAATCAATCCGTACATGCAACCGCTGTTCGATAATCTTTCGGTAATAAAACATGCGTTTAATCCGCGCAGCCAGGAGTACCAGAAAATTGAAGAGCTGCAAAAAGATGAAAAGCTGGTTATCACCCCGCTGGCTTATATTCGCGGACGAAGTTTGTCCAACTCGTTTTTTATTATCGATGAAGCCCAAAACCTGACGCCACACGAAATTAAAACCATAATTACACGCGCAGGAGAAGGGACGAAAATGATTTTCACAGGCGACTTGCAACAAATCGATTCACCTTATCTCGACATGAAATCGAACGGCCTCTCCTACATGGTCGATCACATGAAGAACCAGGAACTTTTTGCCCACATCAACCTGGTAAAAGGCGAACGGAGTTACCTGGCAGAGCTGGCCAGCAACCTGCTTTAAAAGCCTCCCCTAACCCCTCCAAAGGAGGGGAATTAGAGATACATTAAAGACAACAATTAAAGTATTTGCAGATAGTGGCTTTTTTCTAACTTTGCATTTTTATTTAGACTGAATTTAAATGCGATATAAAGGGAAAAAAGCTGCTTTTTATACACTGGGATGCAAACTCAATTTCAGCGAAACATCCTCAATTGCAGGAACTTTTACTGAAGAAGGATTTGAGCGTGTTGATTTTGATGAAGCAGCTGATGTTTATGTAATCAACACCTGCTCGGTGACCAATCAGGGGGACAAATCGAGCCGGAATATCATTCGCCAGGCCACAAAAAAAAATCCGGACGCGATGTTGATTGTGGTGGGCTGCTACTCGCAGCTAAAACCTGAGGAAATTGGTCAGATAAAAGGTGTTGATCTCGTACTTGGCACACAGGAAAAATTTAAAATTCCTGAATACCTCGGAAATCTGCAAAAGAAAAAAACAACCGAAATACGAACCACCCGTCTGCCTGACATTAAAAGTTACCACCAGGCCTTTTCGTGGGGCGACCGCACCCGCAGTTTCCTGAAAGTTCAGGATGGATGCGACTACTATTGCTCGTTCTGCACCATTCCATACGCCCGCGGTCGCAGCCGGAACGACTCCATTAAAAACACGGTAAAAGAAGCGCAAAAAGCCGTAGCAAAAGGTTTCAAAGAAATTGTTTTAACCGGCGTTAATATTGGCGACTTCGGAAAATCGACCGACGAAAATTTCCTCGATTTGTTAAAGGCACTGGAGCAAACCGAAGGCCTCGAACGTTTGAGGCTGGGTTCCATCGAACCCAACCTGCTGAAAAATGATATTATTGAATTAGTAGCGGGTTCAAAAGTTCTGATGCCACATTTTCATATTCCGCTGCAATCGGGTGCCGACGAAGTTTTATCGCTGATGAAACGCAGGTATTCCACTAAACTTTTTGAACACCGAATAGAACGTATTCGCGAAAAAGTTCCGCACGCCTTCATCGGTGTTGATGTGATTGCAGGTACTAACGGTGAAACAGAAAAACTTTTCCAGGAATCGTACGATTTTATCAACGGACTGGAAATTTCACAGCTGCATGCATTCACCTACTCTGAACGAAGCGGAACTCAGGCGCTCAAAATCCCGTGGAAAGTGGATATAGAAGACCGCAAACGCCGCACGCAGATGTACATCAACCTGTCGGAGAAAAAAATGCGCAGTTTCTACCAAAAACATTTGGGAAGCGAACAAACCGTTTTATTTGAAGCCCAGAAAAACGGAGAATCCATGAGCGGGTTCACCGAAAATTATATTAAAGTAGAAACTCCTTTTAACGAAAAATTAGTCAACCAGTTAGAAAGGGTGAAACTGAAATCCATTCTTCCGAACGGCCATGTGGAAATTGAAATGATCTAATATAAAAGATGATGAGATATTCATTGCCAAATGCCGGTTTCATTACGACTAAAATCAATAATTATGACAGACATAACCGATTACAAATCATTGTGTGAACAAGTTCAGCAAATTGCCCGCGAAACAGGAAATTTTATCCGCGGTGAACGAGCCAAAATTTCCGAGAAAGATGTGGAGTTAAAAAGTGCGGCCAGCCTGGTCACTTATGTTGATAAAACCGCCGAATCGCGCATTGTTTCAGCTTTGAAAGAAATCATTCCCGAAAGTGGTTTTGTGGCAGAAGAGGGCACTGCTTCAGAAACCGGCGAAAAATTCTTGTGGTTCGTGGATCCGCTGGACGGAACTACTAATTACATTCACGGAATTTCGCCGCACTCAGTAAGTATTGCCTTAAAGGAAAACGACGAGATGGTGCTGGGTGTGGTTTATGAAATCGGCCTCGATGAAATGTTTTATGCATGGAAAGACAGTCCGGCGTATTTGAACGGGAAAAAAATCGGGGTTAACACAGCTTCGGAACCGGAAGACACATTAATTGGCACCGGTTTTCCCTATTACGATTTCGAGCGGGTGGATGATTACATTACCGCCATGAAACACCTCATGAAAAACACACGTGGTTTGCGGCGCCTGGGCTCGGCTGCCGTCGATCTATGTTACGTGGCAGCAGGTCGTTTCGATGCTTTTTTTGAGCATGCCCTGCACGCCTGGGATGTGGCAGCCGGAGTTTTCATTTTACAGCAGGCCGATGGAAAAATTTCCGATTTCAACGGCGGCGACAACTGGCTGTTTGGCGGCGAAATTGTGGCAGCAAGCGAAAATTTCTATCCTGCATTCTATAAAATCATTCATAAACATTTGGGCGAATAAAAGTGAAATGCACACTTCACAGTGCACTTTTTGTAAATAATGCCATATCTTAATGGCTTGAATTAACTGCACATTTCCCCAGAATTCGTAACTTGCAGCATTAATAAATCGTATCCTATGGCCGAAAAAGAAATTACCTTGCTGAAAGAACAAATCGCCCGGCTCGACGACAAAAAGTTTGACCTGGAGGCCTGGAAAAACCGCACCATCATTTTTTTGGAACGCATTTTTGGCAAAGAGAATTCCAAAATTAAAATGATTCAGAACCTTCATTACGATTACTCGAGCTGGAGCCTGCGCGATACTTTTGCAGGCGGTTCGGCCAAAGATAAAGACCCGGTGAGGATTCAGGCCAAAGAAATTCTGGATGCAGTTATTTCGGAACTCGAAAATCTGGGGCTCCCGCAGCAAAAACACGAAAAATTAAAAATTAAAGAATTGCTTGAAGATGAACTGACCGGCAAACAAACAAAAGAACTGGAAACCATTTTAAAATCAGGAGAACAGGAGAAAGAAGAAAAAATACAGGAAATTCTGGAAAGCCTCGAGAAGGAAAATCTCGCATCCATTATTTCAAAACTGTTAACTTCCTAACGCAAAAAACTATGCCCGACGACAAAAAGGTTGCCATTGTAATCCTTAACTGGAATGGTGAAAAATTATTCGACACTTTCCTGCCATCGGTTATTCTGAATTCAAAATCTCCCAACATCGAGGTTTATGTTGCTGACAACGCGTCAACCGACAACTCTGTCAACCATCTAAAAACCAATTTTCCATCGGTAAAAATTATTCTTCTCGATAAAAATTACGGTTTTGCCGAAGGTTATAACCAGGCGTTAAAACAGGTGAATGCCGATTATTATGTTTTGCTCAACTCCGACGTGGAAGTAACACCCAACTGGCTGGAGGCAGGAATTGAGCTACTTGAAGAAGACGAGAACACTGCAGTTGTTCAACCCAAAATATTAAGCTACAAAAAACCGCACAAATTTGAATATGCCGGTGCAGCCGGTGGATTTATTGACATCTTCGGGTATCCGTTTTGCCGTGGCCGCATCCTGAACCGGACAGAACCCGATTTGGGCCAGTTTAACAAACCTGCACCAATATTTTGGGCCAGCGGTGCCTGTATGTTCATAAAATCAGAAGCTTTCAGGAAAGCTGGTGGTTTCGATGGTGATTTCTGGGCACACATGGAAGAGATTGATTTGTGCTGGCGATTGAAAAACCAGGGCTGCAAAATTATGTACCAGCCAGCAAGCGTGGTTTTTCACCTGGGTGGCGGCACTTTGTCGTATGACAGCCCCCAGAAAGTTTACCTCAATTTCCGCAATAACTTATTTATGCTGTACAAAAACCTGCCTCCGAAATGGTTTCATCGCATTTTACTTACCCGGATGGTGCTGGATGGCGTGGCCGCTGTTAAATTCATTTTTGGATTATATTTCCAAAGTTTTTGGGCAGTTGTTAAAGCGCATGCTTCTTTTTACCGGAACTTAAGGTCGCTTATCAGAAAAAGAAAAGAATTAAAATCGCTTATCCGGGAAGAGAATCACAAAGAAATTTATCCGAAAAGCATTATGTGGAAATTTTTCATTCAGAAAAAAAGAAAGTTTACAGCACTGAACTTCAATCCCGAAGAGTAACCAATCCTCTCATTTTTCCCAAGTTTTAGAAACGATTTGCCCTTTTCAAATATCCTTTTTAACTTTGCAGTGATATTACGCAATGGGGGTGCCTTAATTTATTAAGGGCTGAGATTATACCCACTGAACCTGATCCGGGTAATGCCGGCGAAGGGAGGGCAAAAGGGCTTCGGCCCACTCCATTGGTTAGAGTTTTTAACCAAAATTTCAAAAAAATGAGACGTTTTAATTTATGGCTGCTGCTGCAGCTAATGGCTGTTGCCGCACTGGGGCAACATAACCTGAAAGGAGTTGTAACCGGAAACGGAGAACCTTTATCCGGGGCGAGTGTCATTATTGTAGATTCTTTTTACGGAACATCCTCAGGGAGTGAAGGACAGTTCGAGTTTAAAAACCTAAAAAAAGGCACGTACACTTTACGGGCTTCCTTTATTGGATACGAACCGCGCGATTTAAAGGTGCAGATTCCCAACGGAGAAGAGGTTGAAATTAACCTGCAGTCCAAAACAGTAATGACGGGAGAGGTGCTTATTTCTGCCACGCGCGCCAAAAACAAAACACCGGTTGCATACACCAATATTACTGAGGACGAAATTTCCACACGCAACATGGGGCAGGATATCCCGTACCTGCTGCAACTCACTCCTTCGTTTGTGGCAACTTCCGATGCCGGCGCAGGAGTGGGATATACCAATTTCCGTATCCGAGGTACCGATCTAAACCGGGTAAATGTAACCGTAAACGGTATTCCGCTGAACGATGCTGAATCACACGGCACCTGGTTTGTGGATTTGCCCGACCTGGCTTCCTCGCTCGAGAATGTACAAATTCAGCGTGGTGTGGGCACATCAACTAACGGAGCAGCAGCCTTTGGCGCAACCATCAACCTGCAAACCAACACGTTACAAAAAGATGCTTATGCCGAATACAAAACCGCTGCCGGTTCGTTTAACACTTTCAAAAACACGGTATCGGCCGGAACAGGTTTGTTAAATGACCATTTCACACTGGACGCCCGCCTGTCGAAAGTTACATCCGACGGCTTTGTTGACCGGGCATATTCCGATCTGAAATCGTTTTTTGTTTCCGGAGGTTACTATTCGGAAAAAACTGTTCTTAAAGCCAATGTTTTTTCGGGATGGGAGGAAACCTACCAATCGTGGTGGGGCGTTCCTTCGGTTCGACTCAATAATGATGTTGAGGGAATGAAACGCTATGAAGAACACTGGCTCTACTCGCCCCAACAAACGCAGGAAATGATTGATTCCGACACCCGCACCTACAACTATTACACATTTGAAAATCAGGTGGACCGCTATCAGCAAGATCATTACCAACTTCATTTTTCACACAAAATAAGTTCATCGTTAAACCTGAACACCTCAGGGTTTTACATCAGAGGAAAAGGGTATTACGAAAATTTTAAACCCGGAGAAGACCTTGCAGATTATCAGATTCCTGCAATAAATATTGGCGAAGAAACTATTGAAACTACTGATTTGGTCAACCGGAAATGGCTCGACAATCATTTTTACGGGTTGACATTCTCGCTGAATTACAATAAAAACAGAAGCGACTTTACACTGGGTGGCGGCTGGAATACATACGATGGCGGCCATTATGGAAATGTCATCTGGGCACAATATGTCGGCGAAGCCGGTTTTAATCATGAATATTACCGGAACAAAGGATTGAAAAAAGACTTCAATATTTTCGGAAAATACAATTATCAGGTTGCTGAAAAGTTGAACCTGTTTGCCGACTTACAATACAGGAAAATTGATTACAGCATTGATGGCATCGACGATGATTTACGCGATATTTCGCAGGTGCATGAGTTCAATTTTTTCAATCCAAAGCTGGGGGTATTTTATGAACCTGCCCAAAACCACGATTTATATGTTTCGTTTGCAACGGCCAACCGCGAACCTAACCGCACGGCTTATATTGATGCAGATCCGGAGGGCAGACAACCGGTTTATGAAACGCTCTACGACTGGGAAATGGGCTACAAATTTAACACAACCGCTTTTTCGGGCGAAGTAAATGTTTACTACATGGATTATAAGAACCAGCTGGTACTCACCGGTGAAATTAACGATGTTGGAAATCCGATTATGGCAAATGTAGATGAAAGTTACCGTTCCGGAATTGAACTTCAGGCCGGAATAATTATCACCAAAAACTTTGAATGGCAGGGAAATGCAACGTTCAGCCAAAGTAGAATAAAAGATTTTACTGAATATGTTGACAACTGGGACACCGGCGGACAGGAAGCATTTGAATTGGGAACCACCGACATTGCCTTTTCTCCAAATAGGGTTGCCAACAGCAGGTTGAGCTACAAATCGAACAACAACTTTTCGCTGTCGCTCATTTCATCTTATGTGGGAAAACAGTACATCGACAATACATCGAGCGACAAACGCAGCCTTGATCCTTATTTTGTCAACAATTTTAAAGTAGATTATTCTTTCAGCGGAAGAGTATTT
>JBNJGR010000042.1:0-17003 GCA_051747885.1 Bacteroidota bacterium
TTCAATGGTTAAGGGCAGTAAAATTTTATCCTCAATCCGCGCATGATCTTCCAAATCTTTTTCAAAAAGGGAGAGGGTAATTAAAAAGTCGTTGCAGATATTTTCGTCGTAATCGGGCGTAATGTATTTAATCAGAAGGTGTTTCAGGTCGTTTAATTTTTCTTCCACATCCGAATGTTCTTTTTCAAAATTACGGATGGTGTATTCGCTGTCGGTTTTTTGTGTTTTAACAAGATTGATTACATACGGAAAGACTTTTTCTTCTTCATGATCGATGTGTTGCCTCAGCTCTTTTTTGTACTTTTTGTAGAAGACATCCACCATGTGCAGTCCTTTGAAATCGGAGGGGCTGCTTGCAATCAGCCGGTCCAGCAAATCGTCGAGTTTGGGTACGGTGTACGAAAAATAGTAGCTGTGTGTTTTTCGCAGGTAGCCGATGATTTCCAGCGGCGAAAAAGTAAGCAGTTCATTTCTCGGAAAATACTCCTCGTTGTGGTATGTGTTCACAATGGCCAGGAAAAACCCGGTACTGATGTCGTGTTCATGACAAATTTCCTCAACCGTTTTATCGCGAATCCCCAGTTTTATCCCAAACCGGTTCAAAACTGGCAACAGGTGATAATTGTGGTCGATGATGTGATACAGTTTGTCGTTTTTCCTAAATATTTCCATGCTGTTTTAAAATTTCATGGTTAGCAATCGGTGTCGCATAACTGTTGCAGGTCACTGTTTTCAATTTGAAATGTGGTGTGACCTATGTTAAACTTTTCATTCAGTTCGTTTTGTAAATCGGTAATAAACCGGTCGTTGTTTCCGTTGGGCATCACCAGGTGAGCAGTGAGTGCCACCTGCGTGGTGCTCATGGCCCAGATGTGCAGGTCGTGCAGGTTTTCAACGCCCTCTTTTCCCTCAATAAACGATCGCACTTTTTCCACGTCAATATTTTTGGGAACCGCGTCCAGCGCAAGATTTACCGAATCGGAGAACAGCCGCCAGGTTCCCCATAAAATCACGGCAATAATGATGAAGCTCATCACGGGGTCAATCCAGAGTTTTCCGGTAAGCAGAATGAGCAGGCCGGCAATAACCACGCCCAGCGAAACACCCGCATCGGCAGCCATATGTAAAAACGCACCGCGGATGTTCAGATCATCTTTTTGTCCTTTTAAAAAAAGTAGTGCGGTAAATGTGTTGATAACAACGCCAATTCCGGCAACAATCATAATTTGCGTTCCGCCCACAGGCTGCGGATTTCGCAATTTCATAACGGCATCCCAGCCAATGGCAATTACGGCACCAAAAAGTAACAGGGCATTTAAAATAGAGACCAGGATGGTTGTTTTTCGCAATCCGTAGGTGTATTTGCCGGTAGGTTTGAGTGATGCCAGCCAGGCAGCGGTCCAGGCAAAAGCCAGGCCCAGTACATCGCTGGCGTTGTGGCCTGCATCGGCCAGTAGTGCCGATGAGTTGGCAATGAGCCCGTAAATAATTTCAATGGCCACAAAAATAATATTCAGGACAATGCCAATTGCAAAGGCTTTGCCGTGGGTTACATGATGTGTATGTCCGTGCTTATCTGTCATGCTACAATATTCCTTTTGGCAAAATAACAAAATATTAAGCGTTAAAATTCTTTTTTATAATCACTCTTTTTTACTGACACCTAACAAATGAAAAGCAGCCGGGTTCGGTACTTAGTTTTATTCGTTATGTTGCAAGGCTTCAAAATTTTTTCCGATTTTTACAGTTAAATCCAAAAGCAGTAATTTGAAACCAGCGGCCAGAAAAAAAATAATTGTATCGGTTACCAACGATTTGGTTTCGGACAACCGCGTGCACAAAACCTGTTCTACATTAAACGAAATGGGATTTGACGTTTTGTTGATGGGCAGAAAACTGCATCAAAGCCCCAACCTCACTCCGCGAAGTTATTCCACCAAACGGTTTAAACTGCTGTTTAACAAAGGCCCGTTGTTTTACGCCTGTTATAATTTCAGGTTGTTTTGGATGTTAATTTTCAAGAAGCTCGATGTGCTGCTGGCCAACGACCTCGATACGCTTCCGGCCAATTACCTGGCATCGAAGATTAAAAATAAACCCCTGGTTTACGACAGCCACGAGTATTTTACCGAAGTTCCCGAGCTGGTGAACCGCCCCACGGTGCAGCGGATTTGGGAAGGACTGGAAAAGCAAATGGTGCCGAAAGTGAACGCTGCTTACACGGTGTGCAATTCCATTGCCCGCATTTATACTGAAAAATATGGAGTTGATTTCCGGGTGGTGCGGAATGTTCCGGCTAAGATAAGTTTTAAACCCGTCGATGATAACACTCCGGAAAAACGGGAGAAAATAATTCTTTACCAGGGAGCTGTGAATATTGGCCGCGGCCTGGAACAGGCCATTTTGGCTATCAAGTATTTGCAGGGAGCAAAACTGCTCATTGCCGGCGATGGCGACATAAAAACTGAGCTGCAGCAGTTGACCGAAAGGGAAGGATTGCAAAAAAAAGTGCAGTTTTTGGGGCGCCTGCCCATTGACGAGCTGGCGCAACTTACCCCGCAGGCCCATCTGGGATTATCAGTTGAAGAAGACCTGGGACTGAATTACCGCTACGCTCTACCCAATAAGTTGTTCGATTACATTCAGGCGCGGGTGCCGGTGCTGGTAACCGGGTTGCCCGAAATGGCCGCACTGGTAGAACACTACCGGATTGGCGAAATTACCAACACGCTGGAACCGGAGGCGCTGGCAAATAAAATGGAAGAAATGTTAGGAAATGAAACGAAACAGGCCGAATGGAAACAAAACCTTGAAGCCGCTGCCCGTGAGCTGACCTGGGAAAATGAAAAAGGTATTTTAATGAAAATTTTTCAGCACTTTTTATAATCCCATGTTGCATATCCGTTTCCTGATATTATACTTGCAATTTTAATTTTTTCATCCGTTTGAATACTAAACAAAAGAAATAAACAGTTTCTTGTTAAGAAAATTGAATGTTTTTTTACAGTCCATGAAAGCGATTATGTCTATTTTAGAAATTTGATTCAGGCTGATAAAATGCCGCGTTAACAGGCAGCCAGCAGGAGAAATCAAATGTTTTTCAAAAAAATAAAGCATGAGAACAATACGAATTTTAGTAGTTATTCCACTCTTACTATTTTTTTCTTTCCCGGTAGTTGCTCAGCAAACTGACTATTTTGAAGATATAAGCGAGCGGATTCAGATGGCACGTGAACTGTACGGGAAGGAAAAATACAACTCTGCCTATCAGGAATTTGATAAAATTACCCGGCAGGTTGATCCCAAATCAGAAATCTATTCAGAGGCGCAATTTTACAAAGCAGTATCGGCTTTAAAGTCAGGCTTAACGGCAGGCTACAAAATGGTTGACAGGTTCATTGAAGATTTTCCTGAAAGTCCTTATCTCAACCGCGCGTGGTTCAATCTGGGTAGCTATCAGTTTGAACGAAAGCATTATGCCGCTGTTTTGCGAAGTTACGCCGAAGTGGATCAGGCTGAACTGGATGAATTTGAGCGCGTTCAGTTCAAATACCAGAACGGTTACTCGCACCTGATGATGGATAACGAGGAGCAGGCCCTCGCGGAGTTTGAAGAAATTAAGGATGTCAATAATATTTACAGCCGGCCCGCCAGCTATTACTGGGCGCATATTATGTACCTGCGCGAAAATTACCAGTCGGCACTTGAGGGCTTTTCCAAACTGGACAACGATCCCACCTATTCACGTGTTATTCCGCTTTACGTAAGCCATATTTACTACAAGCAGGAAAAATACCAGGAAGTAGTTAATTACACCGTTTCAATTTTAGATGATGTGGAAGAGGAGCACCGTACAGAAATGTCGAAAATTGTTGGCGACTCCTGGTTTCATTTGCGCGAATACGAAAAAGCCATTCCTTATCTTGAAACTTACTACGAAACTTCCGGCCCAAAAACCCGGGAAGACAACTACATTCTGGGGTATTGCTATTACATAACGGAAAATTATGAAGGAGCCGTTCCGCTGCTCGAAAATGCCTCGAAAGGCAAGGATGAAATGGCTCAAAACGCCTACTACCATCTGGCCGATGCCTATATAAAAGTGGATGAAAAAGAGAAGGCAAGAGTTGCTTTTGAAGCGGCCTCGGAACTCGATTTTAATGAACGGATAAAAGAAGATGCTTTGTTCAGCTACGCCAAATTAACCTATGAGCTTTCTTATTCACCATTCAACGAAACCATTAAAGCTTTCGACCGCTACATTGAACTCTACCCCAATTCAGAAAGAAATTCGGAAGCCTACCGCTATTTAACCGAGGTTTTTATGATTACCCGTAATTACCAGGATGCCATCAGTTCAATTGAGAAAATCGAAAATAAAACACCTTCAATTTTGAGGGCCTATCAGCGGGTAACTTTCTTCAGGGGGCTCGAGCTGTTCAATAATCTCGCTTACAATCAGGCCATTGATTACTTCGATATTTCGTTAAGCCACGGAAGTCACAGCCGGGAATTAAACGCCCGGGCACTGTACTGGAAAGCCGAAGCCCTATACCGCGTGGGCGATTACAACAGCTCAATTGCAGCTTATTCAGAATTTTTACGAACACCCGGCGCTTTTTCACTGCCCGAATTCAGTGATGCGGAATATAACCTTGGCTATGCCTATTTTAAGCTGGAAGATTACCAGTCGGCTGGCCAGCATTTCCGGAATTACATTAATTCTGCCAAGGAGCAGCGCAGCGAAAAACTAGCTGACGCCTACAACAGGGTAGGGGATTATTATTTCTTGAATGAAGATTATGCAATGGCAAAACAAAATTATCAGAATTCGCTTGACATGAATTTGTTTGAACCCGATTATGCCCTTTACCAGATTGCCTTTTGCCAGGGTTTGCAGCGTCAGTATCAGGCGAAAATTAATTCGCTGGAACGATTGCAGACAGGTTTCCCGGATTCAGAATATGCCGATGATGCCCTCTTTGAGCTGGGCCGTGCTAACGAAAGACTTGGCAATAATTCGGCAGCAACACAAAATTACCGCGAAATAATTAATAACCATACTGAAAGTAATTTTTACCGGAAAGCACTATTGCAATTGGGATTAATTAATTATAACAGTGGCAATTTTAACCAGGCACTGACCCATTTTAAAAATGTTGTGGAAAATTTCAGGGGCTCGTCCGAAGCCCAGACTGCTCTGATGGGGATTAAGAACTGTTATGTTGAAATGAATAGTGTTGATGAATATTTTGCCTATACGAACCAATTGGGCGGTGGGGTGAATGTGACAACATCGGAACAGGATTCAATGACCTACATGGCAGCTGAGCGCCTTTACATGTCGCAAAACGACCAGGCCGCCTCTCAGCTTTCATCGTATCTGCAGCAGTTTCCCAATGGCAGTTTTGCCACTAATGCCCATTTCTATCTTGCTGAGTTGCTTTATAAGGAAGGAGAATTCTCAGCGGCCAACGAACATTACACTTATGTGGCGCAGCAGCCCAGTAATATTTTCAGTGAGCAGGCGCTTTCTCGGGCATCGGAATTAACTTTTAATGCCAATGATTATGCAGCGGCCCTGGAGTTGTTCAATAAACTCGAAAGAATTGCCGGCAGTAAATGGAACAACCTGAAAGCCTATACCGGCCAGATGAGGTGTAATTTTGAACTGGAAAATTATCAGGAAGCCATCAGCGCCGCACAAAAAGTAAAAAACTCGGATGTTGTAAACGAGGCCTGGATGCGCGAAGCCAACTTTATTTCAGGAAAATCTCATTACCTCAGTGGTAAACAGCAGGCTGCCATTGAGCCATTGAAAGCTGTGGCTACTGACACTAAGCTTGAGCAAGGCGCAGAGGCGAAGTTCCTGATCTCGGAAATTTATTACAACAACAATCAGAAACAACAGGCCGAAGAGGAAATTATGGATTTTATTGCGAAAGGAACACCATTTCAGTTCTGGCTCGGGAAATCGTTTTTGTTACTCGCTGATATTTATATCGACCGCGGTGATGTTTTCCAGGCAAAACATACCCTGCGCAGTGTAGTTGAAAACTATGATGCCGATAACGACGGGGTGAAAGAACGGGCTGCACAGAAACTGGCTGCCATTGAGGCTCAGGAACAAGAGGACGAGCAAAGTGCCCGCGACAGTTCTTTTCAGTTAGAATTTAACGACAATTAAAAAAAACAATGAATATGTTCAGAAATAAGTTAAAATACATATTGTTTTCATTTTTTGTAACTGCTGCAACTTTTGCTTTTGCACAACAGGATACCACGCTGACACAGGAAGTTGAAGTAGTGAAAGATTACGCACCTACCATTTCTGATGCCAATAAAATAAGTGATATGCCAAGGATTGAAGACGAGGATCAGGAAAAACCTACCTTCACTTACAGCATTTTTTCGCAGCCCATTTTCAATACTTTCTCCGTGAATACATTAAAGGCGGCCACATTCAGCTCTGAACCTGACGAACCTGAAGGACTGGGACTGGTAAAAGCCGGCGTGGGAAATTATAACCGCCCTTATGCCGAGTTGTTTTTTAACAGTAAAAATGGCCGGAACACGCTGTTTGGTCTGCATGGCAGGCATTTGTCGTCGCACGGGAAAATTACCCTTGAAGGTGATGACCGGGTGAAAGCGCCGTATTCGGAAAACGAAGCCGAGATGTTTATCAAACACCTTTACCGCAATGCAATCCTGTCGGTTAACCTTATATTCGATCATGAGGGATTTAATTACTATGGTTATCCCAACGAGCCTGTTCCGAATTTTCTGCTTGAAGATAACCACCGTATTAACTACTTTGGTTCAAGGCAAACTTTTTCCAAAGGAACCTTTAATATTAATCTCGACAACAGCATGGCCCGCACCCGTGAATTTGCTTTCGATTTTGATTTCCTTTATCACTATTTCGGAACAAGAACCGACCAGCGCGAGCATTATGGAAATTTTACGGCCGATGTCAGAAAGCCTTTTGATTCAGGAGAAGGATTATTGAAAGCCGGCGCCACTTTTGTGCAGGCCACCGAAATTTTTAACCGCACTTTGATGGAGTATGGCAAAGATCAGCAAACATGGCTTACCGCCCAGCCGGCCTATAGAATTGGAGGTGAAATAGCTAACCTGAAAGTGGGATTCAAAGGATGGTTTGTTCTTGACGACGACACGGATGCAGTGGCTAAAATTGCTCCGGATGTGAGAGTCAATTTTGCACCGGTGAAAGAGATTATCAACATTTTTGCCGGCGTTGATGGCAATTACATAAATAACCACTACTCAAAAATTGCCTACGAAAATCCGTTTGTGGATCCGGAACACGATGTGAAAAATACTTTCGAGAAATTTCATTTTTATGGCGGTTTCGATGGAAAATTTGCCACAAAAACCAATTTTAAAATTGCCGTTGATTATTCGATGATTAAAGATCAACCTCTCTACTATCTTTTTAAATATGTATATCCTGAACCGGGAACCGTTCCGGCACCATCAATTACTGATAATGATTTTGACATTTTGTACGATGACCTCGACCTGCTGAAATTTAACGTGGAGATTTTTCATGCTGCATTTGAAAAAATGAACCTGCTGATTTCGGGTAATTATTATGTGTATAAAATGAAAAACCAGGACGAAGCATGGAATATGCCCCTCTGGGATGGAAAAATATCAGCCGGGTACCAGGTTTCAAAACAACTAAATGTTACTGCCGACCTGTTTTTAACCGGTCAGCGAAAAGCCCTGATTCTTGAACATGACGGTTTTGATCCGCGTCCGGTTTTATCTGCCGAACTTTTAGCTAATCCTGATGTGAGGCACCATTCGTATAATTTGCCTGTGGTTTTCGACCTGAATTTTAATGCCAATTACAAGATTACCGAGCAATTTTCTGTATTCGCACAACTCAATAATTTTGGTTTTCAAAAATACCAGCGCTGGCTGGGCTATCCGGTACAAAGTTTTAATGTGCTTGGAGGGCTTAGTTACGCATTTTAGGCAATCTTAAATTTGTGAATTTTTGATAGTGAAAATCACTTTTTATGCCCAGACTGCAATACTTCTTTTTGTGCTCATTTTCAGGTTGATAACTTGTTGAAAAATAGAAGTTTTAATCAACTTAAAATCCCTGCATCTTCGGTTATTTTTGTTATATTTGCAAGATGATTTTCCCGACTTATTATTTGATTAATAAAGGGTTAAAAGTCAATGTTTTGAAATGAATGGTAACCAGAATATTTTCATTCATTTTTTAGAATAGTTTATTAATTAAAAAATGTAGAATGTCTGATATAAAAAAGGAAATTATCCCCCTTGAAGAGAGTAAGATTTATTCAGCCGAAAGTATTCAGGTACTCGAAGGGCTGGAAGCTGTGAGGAAACGTCCGTCGATGTATATTGGCGACACCAATGAAAAAGGGCTGCACCATCTGGTTTACGAAGTGGTTGATAACTCTATTGATGAGGCGATGGGAGGCTACTGCAACAATATTGAGGTAATAATCCATGAAGATAATTCCATTTCCGTACGTGACGATGGCCGTGGAATACCAACTGAGAAACATTCGAAAGATAATAAATCGGCCCTTGAAATAGTTATGACCGTTTTACACGCCGGAGGTAAGTTTGATAAGGATTCCTACAAAGTATCAGGCGGGTTGCACGGCGTTGGTGTTTCCTGTGTAAATGCCCTTTCATCCTATTTAAAAGCTGAAATTCACCGCGACGGAAAAGTATGGACGCAGGAATATTCAATTGGGAAACCTAAAGGTGAGGTTCAGGTAATTGGTGAGTCGGACATCACCGGCACCATAATTACTTTTAAACCCGACGAATCCATTTTTCAAACAACCAATTTTAAATATGAGATTCTGGAAGCCCGCATGCGTGAACTGGCATTTTTGAATGCCGGCATCCGTATGGTGCTTAAAGATGAACGCCAAAAAAATGAAGAAGGAGAAATCAGAGTTGATGAATATTATTCAGACGCAGGCTTAAAAGAATTTGTTGAGTATCTTGATGATACAAGGGTGAAATTAACACCGGAAGTTATTCATATTGTTACTGAAAAAAACAACGTTCCGGTGGAGATTGCCATGCAGTACAACAACACTTTTTCGGAAAATATTCATTCATACGTTAACAATATCAATACCATTGAGGGGGGGACTCATTTAACCGGTTTCCGCAGAGGCTTAACCAGAACGCTGAAGAATTACGCTGAGCAATCGGGGATGCTTTCCAAACTGAAGTTTGATATTAGTGGCGATGATTTTCGTGAAGGGTTAACTACCGTAATTTCGGTAAAAGTTGCAGAGCCTCAGTTTGAAGGGCAAACCAAAACGAAACTGGGTAACTCAGAAGTCAGCCTGGCTGTTGACCAGGCAGTGAGCGAAGCCTTGTCGCTTTATCTGGAAGAAAATCCGAAGTCAGCCAAAATTATTGTGAACAAGGTTGTTTTGGCTGCACAGGCCCGCCATGCTGCCCGCAAAGCCCGCGAAATGGTACAGCGTAAAAGCGCCCTTTCAGGTGGAGGTTTGCCCGGTAAGTTGAGCGACTGCTCCGAGAAAGATCCTACGCAGAGTGAAGTTTTCCTGGTTGAGGGTGATTCGGCCGGTGGAACTGCAAAACAGGGACGAGACAGAAAGTTTCAGGCCATTCTTCCACTGCGTGGAAAAATCCTGAATGTGGAAAAAGCAATGCAGCATAAGATATTTGAGAACGAAGAAATCAAAAATATATTTACTGCATTGGGCGTAACAATTGGAACCGAAGAAGATTCGAAAGAGCTTAACCTGGATAAATTACGTTACCACAAAGTTATAATAATGACTGATGCCGATGTGGACGGAAGTCACATTGCAACGCTGATTATGACTTTCTTTTTCAGGTATATGCAAGAGCTAATCAAGCGTGGATATTTATATATTGCCACTCCGCCTTTGTATTTATTGAGAAAAGGAAAAAAAGAAACTTATGCATGGACCGAAAAGCAGCGGCGTGATGTAATTGAAGAGTGGGCCGGTGGCGTTGAAAGTGCTATACATCAGCAAAGATATAAAGGTTTGGGTGAAATGAATTCAGAACAGCTTTGGGTAACAACTATGAATCCCGAAAACCGCACCCTGCAGCAGGTAACTATTGAAAATGCTGCAGAAGCTGACCATATTTTTTCAATGCTAATGGGCGACGATGTACCGCCACGCCGTAAGTTTATTGAAGAACATGCAACTTACGCCAATATTGATGCATAATTTTTTTATCGGGGTACCGCTTTAAATATTTCGGAATCATTTATGAATATTTGCGTTTTTTCTTCGTCGAGCAATGCCATTAAGCCTGTCTATTTTAAGGAAGCCAGACTTTTAGGGAAGTTGATTGGTGAAAACGGGCATACACTGGTAAACGGTGGAGCAAATGTTGGTTTAATGGAGGCTGTAACTGTTGCTGCTTCGGAGACAGGAGCAAGAACAATTGGAATTTTACCGCAACGGTTGATTGAACGGTCGCTGGCTTCTGATAATGCACATCAGGTTATTACAACTATTGATATGCAGGAGAGAAAAGCCAAAATGCGTGAGCTTTCTGATGCTTTTATTGCACTGCCCGGAGGGTTTGGAACACTGGAGGAGATACTTGAAGTTTTAACATTACGGCAGTTATCTTATCACTCAAAGCCAATAGTTTTCATAAACACCAACAATTTTTTTAAATACCTTTTCAAGCAATTCGAAGTTTCTTTCTCCGAGTTGTTTGCCAAAGAGGTGTACCGAAAGTTATACTATTCAGCACAAAGTGCAGAAGAAGCATTAAATTATATTTTAGAATATAAACCAGAAGAACTCGATTCGAAATGGTTTGTAGTACCTGAAAAGGGGACTAAGTAAGATAACTGACAAAGTTTCATTTCAGTGAAATTTTTTTGTCATTTTTTGACAAAAACTTGTTTTGTTTGTTAAATAATGCAAAATGAATCTTTTGTGTTAAAGTGAAAAATAACACTGGCAGCATATTTGCGTTCACATATACACAAAATTTTTAAAAGATTAAAACCATGAAGAATACAAGAAAATATGCTTTAACTTTTTTATTGGTAGTGTCAAGTGCTTTTTTAGCTGTTTGGTTATACAGTTCTTTTTTCGCCAGAAGCGAGGTAGTTACCATTAAAGAAGAGCAGCCGGTAAGGTTTGCTTCTTATTCATCAGACGGTGAAGCATCGCCGCCCGATCTTACATTTGCTGCCGAAAAATCGATTCACTCGGTTGTTCATATCGCCACACAATCAGTTCGTGGTGGAGGTTGGTCAACCGGAAATCCTTTTTTTGATGAATTTTTTGGCTTTCGCCAGCAGGAACCACAAATTGCCAGAGGATTTGGTTCTGGAGTTATCATTTCAGACGAGGGATATATTGTTACCAATAACCACGTTATAACAAGGGCGGAAAAAATAAAGGTGATTCTTAATGACAAACGTGAATTTGAAGCCCGTTTGGTTGGAACGGATTCATCTACTGATATTGCTTTGTTAAAAATTGAAGCAAACGATTTGCCATTTCTTACTTATGGCAATTCGGACGAATTGAAAATTGGGGAGTGGGTATTGGCAGTTGGCAATCCTTTTAATTTAACCTCAACGGTAACGGCAGGAATTGTTAGTGCCCGCGCCCGCAATCTTGGGATAAATGCGGAAGAATTATCCATTGAATCTTTTATTCAAACCGATGCAGCTGTGAATCCCGGTAACAGTGGCGGAGCTTTGGTAAGCCAACAGGGAAACCTCGTGGGTATTAATACAGCCATTGCCTCGCGCACGGGATCTTATGCAGGATATTCATTTGCAGTGCCGGTTTCAATTGTGAAAAAGGTAGTGGAGGATTTAATCGAGTTTGGTGAAGTTCAGCGCGCCCTGCTGGGAGTAAAAATTGGAGATGTAACAGCAGCTGTTGCTGAAGAATATGATCTCGACAAAGTAGAAGGTATTTTTGTTGGTGAAGTAACCGAAAACGGTGCAGCACGCGATGCCGGCATAAAGTCGGGCGATGTAATTATCAGTGTGGCAGACGAACGGGTAAATTCATCTGCCGAATTGCAGGAAAAAATTAGTCGCTACCGTCCGGGTGACGATGTTAAGATTGGTATTAAAAGAAATGGCGACAGGAAACAATTTACAGTTACATTACGTAATAAACACGGTGACACCCAAATTGTGCGCGATAATATTACTGTTCTCGGCGCCCGGTTTGATGAAGTCAGCACAAGAGAGAAAGGGAATCTGGGCATAGAAAATGGCATCAAGATTATAAATCTGGAAAGCGGTAAGCTAAAAGATGCTGGATTAGAAGAAAATTTTATTATAACACATGTGAACAAAAAACCAATTTACGAGGTAAATGATTTTAAAAGAGAGTTAGGGAATGCGAGAGGGGGAATTTTGGTTGAAGGCATTTATCCAAATGGAGAACTTGCTTATTATGTTTTTGGTGTTGATTAATGAAAGTATTTCGCACCTTTAAATAAGTATTAATAAAATTTTTTAGAAAGCCTTCTCCTTGATCGCTATTTAATAATATTCTATATTTGCACGTTTTTTAAGAGGAGTTTATGAGACAGCTAAAGATCACAAAGTCTATTACCAATCGTGAAAGTGCTTCGCTGGATAAGTATTTACAGGAAATTGGGAAGGAAGAATTAATTACCGTAGAAGAAGAAGTTGAACTGGCCCAGCGTATTAAGAAGGGTGATCAGGCTGCTTTGGAGAAATTGACACGTGCTAACCTGAGGTTTGTGGTGTCGGTTGCAAAACAATACCAAAACCAGGGGCTTAGTTTGCCCGACCTGATAAATGAGGGAAATTTGGGGTTGATTAAGGCAGCAGAAAAATTTGATGAAACCCGCGGTTTTAAATTTATTTCCTATGCGGTTTGGTGGATAAGGCAGTCTATCCTTCAGGCACTGGCAGAACAATCCCGTATTGTTCGGTTACCGTTAAACCAGGTGGGGTCATTAAATAAAATCAATAAAGCGTTCTCCAAATTCGAACAGGAACACGAGCGGAAACCTTCGCCCGAAGAATTGGCTGATTCGCTTGAATTACCTGCCGATAAAGTTTCCGACACGCTGCGCGTTTCCGGAAGGCATGTATCGGTAGATGCTCCTTTTGTTGACGGGGAAGACAACAGCTTACTCGATGTGTTGGTTAACAACGATTCACCCAACGCCGACCGTACCCTTATTATGGAATCACTGGCGCGGGAAATTCACAGGGCACTGGCTACACTCACCGAAAGAGAAGCCGATATTATTCGTCTGTTTTTTGGAATTGGTTGCCAGGAAATGACCTTGGAGGAAATTGGGGAGCGTTTTGGATTAACCCGTGAAAGAGTGCGCCAGATTAAGGAAAAAGCCATTCGCAGGTTAAGACATACATCTCGAAGCAAATTACTTAAAACGTATTTGGGATAAACTTTGTGTAAGAAGATTTTATAATGGAACGGTGTCATTTATGGCACCGTTTTTTTTTGCAAAAAAAAGCCGCCTTAAAAATTAAGACAGCTTTCAAAGTATAGTAATTCATTTGATGTTAGTCCATGCCCAAAATTGTAAATTCTGTACGGCGGTTTTTCCGGTGTTGTTCTTCCGTGCAATCCACGCCATCGTCGCATTCATTTACAAGCTGGGTTTCCCCGTAACCTTTTGCAGTTATGCGGTCTCTGGAAATTCCCTGCGAAACGATGTAATTTACAGCAGAATCTGACCTTTTCTGGCTCAATTCTTCATTGTAGGCATCGCTTCCACGGCTGTCTGTATGTGATCCTAGTTCAACTTTCCAGGAAGGGTTGTCCTTCATAATATTCACCAGTTTGTCCAGCTCAACTTCCGATTCGGGCAAAATGTCCCATTTGTCGAAATCGTAATAAATATTCTCCATTACAAATTTTTGACCGACCTCAACTTTTTCAATATTCAAAATAACCTCAACTGTTCCATACGGTTCGTTTTTGGTCGAAAATATTTTAGATTCGTTTTGGTAGCCCTCGTGTTCGGTAATGGCTGAGTAATCCGTTTCGTTTTCAAGATCCCTGGTAATTACTCCCTGGTTGTTGGTATAAAGCGTGGTGTTATCATTAAAATTCACCTTAACATTGTTGATTGGTTCCTGGGTTTTTGCATCCTGAACCAATAACCTGAGATCGTATTGGCCTTCAAAAATAACTTTGTAGATGTCGTCGTCACCTTCTCCGCCGGATTTTCGTGAAACAAAATAACCAACTTCTCCTTCGGGATGGATAACCAGCCCAAAGTCGTCTTCAGGTGAATTTAATTCTCCGAGGTTTTTTGGCGTTTCAAAACTGTTTCCTGACATATTTGCATAATAAATGTCCAGGTTGCCCTGTCCTGCCGGTAATCCATTTGAAGCGAACATTAATCGTTTTCCTTCTTGCAAAAAAGGAAACATTTCATCGCCGCTGGTATTAATTCTCTCGCCCAGATTTACCATTTCTCCCCATTTTTCGTTTTCCCTAACGGTCATGTACAGATCAATTCCGCCCATTCCTTTTTCAGGGATGTCGGAAGCAAAAATGAGTGTGTCTCCGGTAACTGAAATTGCCGGATGACCTACTGAATACTTAGAGCTGTTGAAAGGTAAATCACTAACGTAGCTCCATCCTGACCCTGACTTTTTCAGTACAATAATTTTTAAAGGAATGTTGGCTTTTTGAAAAACCACATTTTCAACATCCGGATTTTCGAAATTGCTTAATGTTACATACAGTTCTCCGGTTTGTTTGCAATAGGAAACCGGTCCGGCATGATACCCGGCGCTGATGTCATTAAGTTTTCCCTCCTTGCCGGTTTGAAGATGTCCTTTAGAATCAACCGGCGAAGCAAAAATGTTGTAGAATACATTTTCGGTTTCACCTTGTTGCAACTTGTTTATTTCAGCATTGTCAAATGCTGAAAACCACAGTTGATTTTCGACAAATGCAGGGCCAAAATCACTGGCTGCGGTGTTAATTTGTGTTTTTTCAACCTTAATGGTTACGTTTTCCAGAAATTCCTGATTGGTTTGACCCAATAAGTACATAGGTAATAAACCCAATAGAAGTAATAGTGTCCTTTTCATTTTCCCGATTTTTATAGATTTTGAGTTATCAATATACTAAAATTAAGGCAAATAATCCTTAAAGTTATGTTTTTTTTAACGATAAATTTGTTTAGCATAACAAATCTATAATACATATGGTTTGAGCTTTTTGTTTAATTCGGTTATATAAGTTAAATTATTTCGAGAAGAACCACATTTTCTACATGATGGGTGTGTGGAAACATATCAACCGGTTGCACCTTGCTCACCTTGTAAAATTCACTCAATAATGAAATGTCACGAGCCTGGGTTGCAGGATTACAACTGACGTAAACAATTTTGTCAGGTTTAATGGTAGTCAATGTTGAAACCACGTCTTTATGCATTCCTGCCCTCGGCGGATCGGTTATCACAACATCCGGATGGCCAAACTGATTAATAAATGCATTGCTCATTACTTCTTTAATGTCCCCTGAAAAGAAAATAGTATTGTCAATATTGTTTATTTCTGCATTTATTTTTGCATCGTTTATGGCTTCCGGAACATATTCAATTCCTACCACTTTTTTTGCATTGCGGGCAATAAAATTGGCAATTGTGCCCGTACCGGTATATAAGTCATAAACTGTTTCACTGCCTTTAAGGTCTGCAAAATCGCGTGCCACTTTGTAAAGCCGGTAAGCCTGTTCTGAATTGGTTTGGTAAAAGCTTTTCGGACCAATTTTAAACTTCAGTCCTTCCATTTCTTCAAAAATATGGTCGCGTCCGTGAAAAAGTTCAATTTCCTGGTCGGTAATGGTATCGTTGCCTTTTTCGTTTATTACATACATGAGTGACGTAATTTCGGGGAATTCTTCTTTTACCGCGTCAAGCAGTTTTATCCTTTTGTTTTCATCCTCGTGAAAAAGAGAAAGAATTACCATTGTTTCGTCGGTACTGCTTGTTCTGATAATCAGTGTGCGCAAAAAACCTTTCTTCTCGCGGATATCGAAAAATTCGAGATTGTTTTCAAGCGCATAATTGTAAATGAAGTTTCTGATTTTATTGGAAGGCTCGGGTTGCAGCCAGCATTTTTCAATGTTTATTACTTTGTCGAACATACCCGGAGCATGAAATCCCAGTGAATCTGAATTGGAAAAATCTTTGCCTGATTTTATTTCTTCATCAGTCAGCCATTTCTTGTTCGAAAAAGTAAACTCAAGTTTATTCCTGTAGAATGTATTTTTTTCTGAACCTAAAATAGGAGAAACTTCAGGCAACGAAACTTTACCAATTCTTTCCAGTTGATCTTCTACCTGCTTTTTTTTGTAGGTAAGTTGTTTTTCGTAAGGAAGGAATTGCCATTTACAGCCACCACAGGTGCCAAAGTGTTTGCAAAACGCCTCAACTCTGTCTATTGAATACTCGTGAACTTTTGTAACAAAAGCTTCCTGGTATTTTTTACGTTTTTTTGTAACCTGCAAATCAACTACGTCACCAGGAATGGCTAATTTGGTAAAAACTATCAAATCACCAACTTTTGCCAGTGCTTTCCCTTCCGATCCGATGTCTTCTATCCGAATTCTCTCGTAATAAGGTTTTTTTCTGTTTCTTCCCATTTTTTTCTGCAAATATAGTGTTTATGCGTTATTTGAGTGGTTTTATCAAATAATCCTTATTCCCAAATAGATACAATGTTTCCCATATTGGGAAAACAGACAGTTACACTACGATTTCGTCAATATTTCTGGTGTAACTAGTTTTATTGTAAAATCTTTTTTACTTATCTTTGTTATGATTTAATGGTTGGTTTTATTTTCAAAAATAGAGCTTAAAAAAGGGGAAAGCATCTTCTGTATTTATGATTGGTTTTGTGTTTAGGGGTTTGTAAATCATCAATCATCTTCAAAAAGCGTCCATAGCTTTCCCCTTC
>JBNJGR010000043.1:0-16832 GCA_051747885.1 Bacteroidota bacterium
TTACGGAAACATTCACCGGGCAGCACACTACATGGCCGACAAATCCACTGCCGATTTTGAGGAAACACGCGACAAAGTGCAAAAATTCATCAATGCCGGAGCAAGGGAAGAAATCATTTTCACGAAAGGCACCACCGAAAGTGTAAACCTGGTGGCCACATCGTTTTGCGAACAGTTTATCAAATCAGGTGACGAAATAATTGTTTCCGAAATGGAACATCACTCCAACATTGTTCCCTGGCAAATACAGGCCATAAACAAAGGCGCCAAAATCGTTAAACTGCCCTTCTCCGATTCCGGCATACTGCAATCGGGTGCTCTTCAGAATTTAATATCATCCAAAACAAAACTGGTGGCTGTAACGCATGTTTCAAATGTTTTGGGCACCATCAACCCGGTGAAACAGATTATTGAAACCGCCCACAGTAAAAACATTCCGGTTTTTATTGACGGCGCGCAGGCAGTGCAGCACATACCGGTTGACGTGCAGGAACTCGATGCCGATTTCTATGCTTTTTCGGCCCATAAAATGTACGGCCCCAACGGAGTGGGCGTCCTTTACGGAAAACGAAAATGGCTCGCCGAAATGCCACCCTACCAGGGAGGTGGCGAAATGATTTCCGAAGTTTCTTTCGACAAAACAACTTTCAGCGAAATTCCCTTCAAGTTTGAAGCCGGAACACCCAACATAACAAGTGTCATCGCTTTTGGGGCTTCCATCGATATGCTTCTGGATATCGGACTGGTAAACATTTGGGAATGGGAGCACGAATTACTGGAATACGCCACTGCCGGACTAAAAGAAATTAAGGGGATGAAAATTTACGGCGAAGCCCCCGAAAAATCAAGTGTTATTTCCTTTAACATAGAAGGAATTCATTCATTTGACCTGGGAACAATGCTCGACAAAATGGGAATTGCAGTTCGCACCGGTCACCACTGTGCTGACCCGGTGATGCAACATTACAATATCCCCGGAACAGTGCGGGCTTCATTTGGTCTGTACAACACCAAAGAGGAAATTGACCAGTTTTTACAGGCCCTGAAAAAAGTGGTGGCAATGTTTGTTTAAAATGAAAAAGTACCTGCCCGACTGGTTTATTTCCGGATTGTTTCTGACGATTTTGGCAGCCTGGCTGAAACCGGGCATTGGCATGAATCTAAAGCCGGTTCATCTGGGATTGGTCATTGACATCGGGGTAGTACTTATTTTCTTTTTTTACGGCCTTAAACTCGACCCGGCCAGGTTGAAAACCGGCATGAGCAACTGGAAAATGCATGTGGCCATACAGCTCACCACATTCCTGCTTTTCCCACTGCTTATTTTACCATTTTATCCACTGCTTAAAGCAACCAACCATGAAATTTTCTGGATGGGCCTGTTTTTTCTGGCAGCCCTTCCGTCCACAGTTTCTTCCTCGGTGGTAATGGTTTCCATAGCCGGCGGCAACATTCCGGGAGCTATTTTCAATGCGAGCATTTCAGGCATTATTGGCATTGTGATGACTCCATTCTGGATGGGACTTTTCCTTACAAGCCAGTCAACCGGTTTTGACTTTTCACATGTTCTGCTTCAACTCATTACACAGATAATTGTTCCCGTGGTTGCCGGGCTTTTGCTGCACCGTTATTTTGTGCACCGGGTAAACCGTCACCTGCCCAAACTGGCAGCATTCGATAAAATCATCATCCTGCTTATTGTTTATGAATCGTTCAGCCGTTCATTTATGTCGGGTATATTTTCATCCGTGAGCTGGCTGACGCTTGGCGGACTTTTCGCGGCAGTTATCCTGCTCTTTTTTATTGTTTTGAATTTTACAGGGTGGCTGGCAGGCAAAATGCATTTTAACCGCGAAGACCGGATAACATTTCAGTTTGCCGGAACAAAAAAATCACTGGTGCACGGTTCAGTGTTTGCCAGTGTGTTGTTCAGCGGTATCGGCGGTGCCGGAATTTTTTTGCTGCCCATTATGATTTACCACAGCTTCCAGCTGTTTTACATTAGCGTGCTTGCACGAAAAATGTCAAAACAACCCTGATGCTGAATATATTAAAACACTGGTAACAATTCCGGCAAAATGCGGCATAAATTTGTACGGACACAAAAATTTCCGACATTTGTATCCTTAATTTCACATTTTTATTTGAAATATGACAATTGAAAAAGTTCAGCAAGAGATAATTGAAGAATTTTCGGTTTACGAAGACTGGATGGATAAATATTCGTACCTCATAGAACTGGGGAACGAACTGGAGGACCTTCCCCCGGAAGAAAAAAATGACCAGAACCTGATAAAAGGTTGCCAGTCGAGAGTTTGGCTGGTTTCCGAAAAAAAAGACGGTAAAGTTTACTTCAGGGGGGAGAGTGATGCTGTTATTGTAAAAGGATTGGTAGCACTGCTCTTACGCGTTGTTTCGGGTCGGAAACCCAAAGAAATTATTGAAAATGATTTGCATTTTATTGACGATCTTGGACTGAAGCAACACCTGTCGCCCACCCGCTCTAACGGGCTGCTGGCCATGGTAAAACAAATCCGTTTGTATGCTGTTGCTTATGACAGGATGGAAAAAGAAGGAGGAACCCAAAATGGATAAAAGAATAGATCAGATAATAGAGAACCTGAAAGAAGTTTATGACCCCGAAATCCCCGTAAATGTTTACGATTTAGGGTTGATTTACAACGTGGATGTGGATGAAAACAATCATGCACAAATTGTGATGACCCTCACAGCGCCAGGCTGCCCGGTTGTGGATATTTTAATGGACGATATTACCAAAGCCGTTCGTGCAGTTGAAGGAATTGAAGATGTAAATGTAGATTTAACTTTCGATCCTCCATGGGACAAATCGATGATGAGCGAGGAAGCCCGGTTGGAATTGGGGTTCTTTTAAAAAACCCCTAAGGGTCGCGAAGCTCCCTTAGGGTTTCGCAATTAATTGTAGCTAATTCAAAAAAATAAACTACAAACGAGGAACAAGGGGAGGTTTATTTTGCCAGTCGGTTGACCGAAATCTTATAAATTCTGAAGAGTACCGGCAAATGGCTGTTGTTTACATTCACAACAACCCCGTGAAACATGGTTTCTGTACATCTCCGGAAAACTGGAAGTTCAGCTCATACAAATCAATAATCACAGAAGGAGTTACAAAGGTTGAACGGGAAGAGGTAATATCATGGTTTGAAAACCGGGAAAATTTTATCTTTTACCATAAAAGCAATGCGGATGATATTTACAGGGAAAAGTTTAATTTGCGTTAGTTGCAATCCCTAAGGGTCGCGAAGCTCCCTTAGGGTTTAAAAGAAAATTGAAAAACCAGATATGATAAAATATATCATTAGAAATTTGGGTGTCCAGTAAAATAAAGAATACAACAAATATACCCTAAGGGAACTGCGTAACCCTTAGGGATGCGAAGGGATATAAAGAAAATGCAAAATTCAGAAAAAATATCAGAAAAAATAAAATCGAAAGCAAAAGAGCTGGGATTTCTCGATTGTGCCATTCTTCCCGTCACAGAACTCACTGAAGAAAATGAGCACTTCCAAAGCTGGCTCGATGCCGGCATGAATGGCGAAATGGGCTACATGGAACGCAACAAAGAGAAACGCCTCGACCCGCGACTGCTTTATGAGAATGCGAAAACCATCCTGATTGTCCTTCAAAATTACCATACCCGCGAAACACAGAAAGACCCTGATGCCCCGGTAATTTCGAAATACGCTTACGGCACCGATTACCATTTTGTAATGAAAGACAAACTGAAAAGTTTGCTGCAATTTATAAACGATGAATTTGGCCCCTGCAACGGGCGACCGTTTGTGGATTCGGCACCGGTGCTGGAGCGCGCATGGGCACGGCGGGCCGGACTCGGGTGGATTGGGAAAAACAGCAACCTGATTTCGGTGGAACACGGCAGCTTCTTTTTCATCGGCGAACTCATTCTCGACATCGAACTCCCGTTTGACCAACCTAAAATTGTCAGCGACCACTGCGGAAACTGTACGCGTTGTATCGATGCCTGTCCGACAAATGCCATCGTGGACAACCGCGTAATCGATGCCCGGAAATGCATTTCTTACCAAACCATTGAACTGAAAGGCGAACTGGACAAAAACCTGAAAGGACAATTTGAAAACCGTATTTTTGGCTGCGATATTTGCCAGGATGTTTGCCCCTGGAACCTGAAACCGGAACCACACAATGAGACTAACTTAAAACCTTCCCAAAAAATACTTGAACTCACTCGCGAAGATTGGTACAAAATGGACAAGCCGCTATTCAATCAGCTTTTCAAAAAATCGGCGGTGAAACGTACTCGTTTTAAAGGGTTGAAAAGAAATCTTGAATTTCTTCAAACAAATACAGATGAGTGAGTCATCTGGAAAAAACCGACCTTAAACTTTTACGCACTGCAATTCAGGGAAAAAACCAGCTGGCTTGTCATAAACTTAAAGAAGCAAGAAACGTAAATGTCTTTGGTTCACGCTGAATAATTTCTTCATGAAAACAAAAATTGCACTGTTTGTAATATTCGTGCTGGGCACCCTGACCGGCACAATGGCTCAGAATATTGAAACCTGGGTTGAATCAAGCGAAAAAGTACCGGTTGAAAAGATTTATCTGCACACCGACAGGGAATTTTACTTTACCGGGGAAACCATCTGGTTTAAAAGTTATCTGACTGACAGCCGTTCAGGAAAACTCATCCCCGGAGCCGAAAACATTTACATCAATCTTGTGCATGAAAGCGGCACAATTGTCTCAGAATCAATTCTGTTAAGCTTAAACGGCCAGGCACATTCAGGCATTTCATTTCCTGACACGCTGAAAAATGGTGGATATATTTTACAGGCTTTTACCGATTATCTGCTCAATTTTGGCGAATCGTCCTTTTTTCAAAAACCGATAAAAATTGCTCGCCCCGCAGGTTCATTGCGGGCTATCGACAGAATTGAGCGTTCAACCGGTTCGCGTAAAATGGCAGCCGATGCTTCATTTTTGCCCGAAGGAGGCGTTTTGCTCGAAAACACTTCCAACCTGGTTGCTTTTAAAATAACTGACAAAAACGGATATGGAATTGATGCCAGCGGAATTGTCTCCAACGAAGCAGGTGAAACAGTAACAACTTTCAATACCGACTACCGGGGCATGGGAATTTTCTTTCTTACACCTGAACCGGGAAAATCGTACCATGCCAGAATCAATGGATTCCAATCCTTCCGTTTCAGTTTCGATTCGCTGGTTTCAGCAGAAGGAATAAAAATCCAGCTGGTTAACCATACCAGCAACGAACTCATTGTCAACATCAAAGGAAACTCCGGCAAATTTAACGGCGAAACATATTACATTGCCAACATGTTCCGTGGCGAGGTGCTTTTTTACCGACCCGTTAAAATTGAAAGTGAAAACCAGGTCCTCAAATTCGACAGCAAAATGCTGAAAGGTGGCATAAACCGGCTGGTTTTGTTAGACAACAATCTAAAACCGGTTTCAGAAAGATTGCTTTTTTCAAAAAACTTTAAACTGAATGAATTGAAAATACAAACCGATTCAGATTCATACGCGCAAAGAAGTGAAGTAAAACTGAACATTTCCGGGAAAAATTCTCCATCTGCTACAAGCGAAAGCCATTTGTCACTGGCCGTGGTTCATGAAAATGCGTTTCCCGAAAGCAATATTTCTCAGAACATTTTATCATCGCTGTTAATCGATTCCGAACTAAACGATTTCGCAGGCCCGTCAACTGATTATTTTACCGATGCCGGATTACCCTCCGAAACAAAACTCAGGTTGCTGATGCTCACGAACGGATGGAGCAGCTATTTCTGGAATAAAGTGCCTCCCATGAATCAACCACTGGAGTTCAGCCAAACTGCCGGAATTGATTTGAAAGGCGTGGCCACAGATGTGATTACCGGTCAACCTATCTACGAAGGCGAAATTTCACTTGTTATTGAAAAAGATGCAGAAATGGCCTTCCTTACTGATACAACAGGCAAAACGGGAGAATTCACATTCCCCGGACTGGTTTTTAACGACACTGCAAAAGTGCTCATTCAGGCAAAAAACGAAAAAGGCCGGCAAAGTACAGCGATAATGCTGAACCCGGTTTTGAAAAAAATTACACCACAAGAAAGTGATTTGATGCAGGCAGCCGGGTTCCCCGATATTTCTGCCGGTTTGCATCAAATTAAATACACCGCCGTTCAGGAATGGAACAGGTTTGATGCGAAACAAAGGGCAAAAGCTAAACGGTTGCACACCTCTGAACCGGTTCGTTCGCCGGTGGAAAACGACGGCCATTTCCGGATCTACGAAAATGCCGATCATGTGGTGCAGGTTCCTGAAAAAGAGGCATCATCGGGCAACATTCTGGATTTTCTTTCGGGGAAAGTTCCCGGACTCGACATTAACAGCGAACAGGTTAGCATCAGAGGAACCAGCAATTTCGACGGAAATTCCACGCCACTGTTTCTGATTGACGGTGTCCCTTTGTTAACAGGAAATAATACAATCAGAACTGGTCCGGGAAGCAATGAGGAAGAGGCGCCGGACCAACGCGTAATTGAAGCGGTGAAATCAATTCCGATGGGAGATATTGACAAAGTGGAGATACTGAAATCGTCGCAAAACCTGGCCACTTTCGGCACCGAAGGTTCAAACGGGGTAATTGCCATTTACACACGCCGCGGCGACAAGGATATTCCCGCACGTGCCGTGAAAGGTGTAATTGAAAAAAGTATTGCAGGTTACGCTTCAGAGAAAAGTTTCTACGTCCCTAAATATACTCCTGAAAATAAGAACAGGGAAATCCCCGACTACCGGACAACATTGTTCTGGGAACCCGAAATAACCCTGAAAAATGATTTAGTTGAATATTCTTTTTCTACCTCAGACCAACCCGGCACTTACAAGATTTTTGTGGAAGGAATCAATGAGGAAGGTGAAGTTTGCCTGGGCGAAGCTCAGTTTGTTGTTGAAGAGCAGAAGTAGGATTTGATATGTTCAGGCTCTCCGGGCTGAATAAAATATGTAAATTAGTCCCTCAAAATGCAAACTATTCAAAATGGAGAAACTAAAAATTTCCACCGCCCAGTTCGAACATAAAAGCGGAGATAAAAAATACAATCTTTCAATAATCAAATCGCTCACAAAAAAAGCATCAGCCGAGGGCTCGAAAGTTATCTCTTTTCACGAGTGTTCCATTACCGGTTATACCTTTGCGCAGCGTCTTTCCAAAAAGCAGATGCTCGACCTGGCCGAACCGGTTCCCGAAGGCGAAAGCATTACAGCGCTTACCCGAATTGCCCAAAAATACGATATGGCCATTCTTGCCGGTCTTTTTGAGAAAGATGCAAACGACAATATTTTTAAAGCCTACGTGTGTGTCGATAAAAACGGGCTGGTGGCCAAACACCATAAGCTGCACCCGTTTATTAATCCACACATTACACCCGGAAATGGATACACCGTATTTGACCTCATGGGCTGGAAATGCGGGATTTTAATTTGTTACGACAACAACATTGTTGAAAATGTTCGGGCGACCAAACTGTTGGGCGCCGATATAATTTTCATGCCACACGTTACCATGTGCACTCCGTCACCCCGCCCGGGAGCAGGCTTTTGCGATCCAAAACTCTGGGAAAAACGCGAAAACGATCCCACTTCGCTGCGGCTGGAATTTGACGGCATGAAAGGGCGGGAATGGCTGATGAAGTGGCTTCCTGCAAGGGCTTACGACAATGCCATTTATGCCGTTTTTGCCAACCCCATTGGCATGGACGACGACCAGTTGAAAAACGGATGTTCCATGATAATCGATCCGTTTGGCGATGTAATTGCCGAATGCCGTGCGTTGGGCAACGATGTGGTTACAACCACAATTACGCCCTGGAAACTGAAAAAGGCCGGTGGCAGCCGTTACATCAAAGCCAGGAGACCGGAATTGTACAGTGAAATTCTGGGACAGGAAAACCAACCGGAACAAAAAGTGGCGTGGAAAAATAACAAGTGATAATTGAATTTATTACTTTTGACAAAAATGCATATGAAAAGCTTGCTAGACAGAATTACCATTGACCCTGAAATTTGTCATGGAAAGCCAACAATTCGCGGGTTGAGGTATCCAGTGGAAAATCTACTTGAACTTTTAGCTTCCGGAATGACAATTGAAGAATTACTAAGCGACTATCCTGATTTGGAGCGAGAAGATTTTCTTGCCTGCCTTGAGTATGCTGCAAAACTGACAAATATAAAAAGCATTCATAAAATTGCCTCGTGAAATTTATAATTGATGCACAATTACCTAAAGCGTTGTCCGATTTTCTGATACAAAGCTGATACAACTAATGGCGAGTTAGCAGATTGCTTCTTATCAGAACAACGCCCGCCCGATATCGGCGATTAAATCCTCCACATTTTCAATTCCCACCGAAAGACGCAGCATGGTATCGCGAATGCCGGCCTCGCTGCGTTCAGCTTCTGAAAATTCAGCATAAATTGTGGAATACGGATGAATTATCAGCGTTTTGTTGTCGTTTAGGTTAGTAGCCCGCCGAATGATTCCCAGCCTGTTCATAAATGAAAAACAGGCCTCTTTCGATTCCAGGTCGAAAGACATAATCGTCCCCGGAACACCGCTGTAATATTTTTCTGCTAAATGATATTGATTTGAACTTTTTAAACCGGGATATTCAATTGCCTTTACTTTTGGATGCGACTGAAAAAAAGCGCCCAGTGCCAGACAATTTTGGTAACATTTTTCTACACGCAGTTCCAGAATATCGAGCCCGTTAATCATAAAACGGGCAGTTTGCGGAGCCATGCTGCCACCTGTGTTTCGGTAAATGTTTTTGCGTAGTTTTGCGATAAAGGCATTGTCCCCGAATTTTTCAGTGTATGCTGAAAAGTTGGGATTTTTCTTCCAGTTAAAATTACCGTGATCAATGATGGCTCCTCCAAAAGCAGTTGCCCCGCCTGAAATGTATTTTGTGGTGGAAATAACTTCAATATTTACTCCCCATTTTGAAGCATTAAAAGTATTGGGTGGAGTTAATGTACTGTCGGCAATTAAAAGCAAATCGTATTTCCGGGCAATTTCAGCAAGCATTTCAATATCGGCAATTTCCAGTTGCGGATTGGTAACTGTTTCAAAAAAAATAGCACTGGTGTTTTCATCAATCAGTTTTTCAATTTCCTCTTTCTTTTTCAAATCCGAAAAACGGGTTTCCACACCAAACCCGGGCAGTGTTTGGCTGAAGAGAGCATAAGTGTGCCCAAACAACTGATGCCCCGAAATTATATTTTTCCCGGCATTTGCAATTGCCATAATTGTATTCGAAACTGCTGCCATGCCCGAACTCACTGCCAGCACTTCGCGGCTTCTAGTTAAAGCTTTCAGTTTTTGCTCAAAATATTCCACCGTTGGGCTCGATGAGCGCGAATAAACGTGGGCGGCATATTCGCCTTTAAAGTTGGCTTCAATTTGTTCAGCCGAATCGAATTCAAAAGCCACCGATTCGTAAAGCGGCATTTGCAGGCTGTTGTGCGGATCATCTTTCGCAAAGGGGACATTCAACGCCAAAGTTGTAAACCCTTTTATTTCCATCGGTTATATTGTTTAATCAATTAATAATTCAGTCCGAACCCGAACTCAAACAAAGGTTGTTCGCTGTCGTAAGGAACATCTTCTTTCTGGTTTTTAACTGCTGACATCGACGAAGGCAGCTCGAATGGAAGGCGACCTTCAGGAATGAATTCACCAAAAACCACATCGAGCAGTGCGTCATCGTAAGCACCGAAATCGCATAACAAGGCAGCTGCATTTTCGGCAATTTCAGGAATAACAGCCGGCCGGTCGAGGTAAATACAAACCACAGCAGGTTTTTGTTTCATAATATCAAGAATACGTGTTAATTCAGGTTCTTTAAAGTCGAGAGCGCCCTGATGAAATAAATTCTCCACAATATCTCCGCTACGGGGTTCCCAGGGAGCCTGCAGCCGCAAAACTGCAAAGTCGGCTTTGTGGAGGCTATCCACAACAGCTGCATATTTTTCTGCGGTTTCACGTTCAATATTTTCGATAAAAATCTTCGGATTCTTTTTCAACGGCAAAACAAAAGTACTGTCAGTGGTCATTTCATTTTTCAGTAAAACTATCGATTTGCGCTGAGCCAGCTTACCCTTTTCAACAAATTCAGGATTTCCAACTGTTTGCTTTGCCTTTTCAACATCAACAAACGGATTATCGAACAAACCCATTTTAAACTTGGCGTGCAGCAACCGGGCAACCGATTCATCCAGCCGGGCTTCGCTCACTATATCATCTTCCACAAGCTCAACCAGCTCTTTCGTATTCATGTTTCCGCCAAACTGATCCACACCGGCATCAATCGCTTTTTTAATCCGTTTTTTTATGGTCAAATCTTCAACCCCCCAGCTTTTAGCCTCCACCAGCTCAAATCCGAAGATTTTAAATCCTTCGATAATGCTCCAGTCAGTACATACAATTCCATCAAAACCGTATTCCTCACGGAGCAAGCCGGAAATTATTTCCCGGTTAAAACTCATTCCCACATCTTCGTTTGTCTGGCCGGTTGGCACACCGTAATAGGGCATTATCATTGCAGTCCCTGCTTTTAGTGCCGCTTCAAAAGGAATAAGATGGTAATCGAAATTATTTCCGGGATAAGCCTGGTCAGCGCCATAACCAAAGTGGGCATCTTCACCATCTTTTTGGGGGCCGCCACCCGGCCAGTGTTTAGTCATACACGCCACACTTTCAGCACCAAATTTTTCTCCCTGGAATCCATAAATATAGGCGGCTGTTAACTTTGCTGCCAAATGAGCATCTTCGCCAAAAGTGCCATTCACCCTGGCCCAGCGCGGCTCCGTTGCTAAATCGGCCATAGGGTGCAAAGCGGTACGTATTCCAACGGCACGGTATTCCTGGTTGGCTATCCTGCCAAATTCCGCCACCAGCGAAGAATCGAAAGTTGCTGCCAGGCCAACCGGTTCGGGCCATTTCGAAAAATCACTTCCCAGCAAATCTGAACCAATAAAATTATTTATCCCATGCCGGGGATCAGAACTTATGGTAAGTGGAATACCCAGCCTGGTTTGTGCGGCAATTTCCTGTACTTCGTTGTACCATCGGGCCACGTTTTCAGAATCGGGAATAGTAAAAAGATTGAAGTGATTAATTTTCTTATTGCCAATTACATCCCACGTTGAAACAAGACTCATGGCAGAAGGATTGGGTTTTCCCAGCACCTCTCCTTTTTGCCCAACCCCAATTGGCGGATGCCACATCATACCAACTTTTTCTTTCACCGTCATTTGGCCCAACAAATCTTCAACCCGCTCATCAATACTACGTCGGCTGTCTTCATAAATATCCAGCTTGCCATTTTTATTAAGATCACGAAACCGGAAGCCATTTTCTTCCAGTAAATTCACTTCCGAAAGCTGCTTTTTAGCTTTAAAATTTATGACAGTGTAATAAAAATGAAGGCTGATAAATGCAACCAAAAGAAGCGCGCCCAATACCAAAATTAAACGTGCAATATTCCTGAAAATTTTTTTTATCATAGTAAGGTTTTTAGTTATACGGTTCCATTATTTGGCTAAACAAATTTATTAAAAAAGTAAATCACTGAAAACCAACTGCCCATTTACCTTTCAAAAAGCAATAACACAAAACATCAGCACCATTTATCCGTTATAATGTATAATTTTGCCTTTTATTCAAAAAACATGGCAACACAGAAAACAAAAAATAAATCGGCTGTAAAAAAAACTCCGGCAAAAAAGAGAAGAAAAAAACAGAAGAAAAGTACCGGAAGACGCGTTCTCATAATTAGCCTGCAAACGGCAGCGGTAGGACTCATCCTTTTTTTTCTTTTTTTTCTGCTGGTTTATTTTGGATTTACCGGACACGTGCCTTCCACACGCCAGCTTAACGAAATTGTAAACCCACAGGCTTCTGAAGTTTTCTCGGAAGAAGGCAAGTTGCTTGGCCGTTACTATGTTGAAAACCGTAGTAATGTAAGCTTCGATGAAATTTCGCCCAATGTAATAAACGCACTGGTTGCCACAGAGGATGAACGGTTTTACGAACACCGGGGCATTGACGAAGTTGCACTGCTGAGAGTTTTGGTGAAAACCATTTTGTTGCAGGACCGCAGTTCCGGAGGCGGGAGTACCATAAGCCAGCAGGTAGCCAAAAACCTTTTCCCCCGCAACGATGTGGGAATACTCTCTTTACCGGTAAACAAACTGCGTGAGGCCATTATTGCCTACCGTTTGGAACGCATTTACAGCAAAGAGGAAATTTTAACACTTTACTTAAACACTGTCCCGTTTGGCGAAAACATTTATGGAATTGAGGTGGCTGCCGAACGTTTTTTTAACAAGAAACCCGGTGAATTGACAGTTAATGAAGCAGCCGTTCTGATAGGAATGTTAAAGGCTAACAACAGGTACAATCCGCGTATTAACCCCGAAAAATCGACACAGCGCCGCAACGTGGTTATCGCCCAAATGGTGAAAAACGAATTCCTTTCAGAAGCTGCCGGAGACTCATTAATGACACTCCCCCTGGAAATTAATTACAGGCGGATTTCTTATAACGAAGGGCCGGCATCCTATTTTATTGAAATGCTGAAACCTGAATTACTGGAATGGTGTGCCAACCATGTGAAAGAAAACGGGAAACCGTATAATCTTTATACTGACGGTTTGAAGATACAAACAACCATCAACTACGATTACCAGTATTTTGCCCGGCAATCGGTTACTGAATACATGAAAAACCTGCAAGGTGTTTTCGACAACCACTGGGCAAATGCAGACCCCTGGCGAAACAACCCGGAAATTCTTGAAAGGGCCGTTCAGCGATCGGACCGTTACAAAAAATTGGTTAAAGCCGGTTATTCTGATGAACAAATTAATACCGCCTTCAGCCAAAAAATCACAACCCGCTTGTTTACATGGGATGGCCTGCAGGAAATTGAAACTACACCTCTCGATTCAATAAAACATTATCTGCGTTTCCTTAATGCCGGATTTATGGCACTTGAACCCTCAACGGGAGAACTAAAGTCGTGGGTTGGGGGTATCGATTTCCGTTTCTTCCAATACGATCATGTACTATCTGAACGCCAGGTAGGATCTACGTTTAAGCCTTTTGTTTATCTCGCAGCACTCGAGAATGGTATCAGCCCGTTTGAGTATATTCCCAACGAGAAAAAAGTTTACGAGGATTATAATGACTGGTCGCCATCCAATTCTCACGAAGAATATACCGGTTTTTACACTATGGAAGGTGCACTTTCTGAATCGGTAAATACTATTGCTGTAGATGTTTTAATGCAGGCCGGGATTCACAACGTAATTGAAACTACCCGTGATTTAGGCATAAAAACCCAGTTGCCCCGGGTTCCGTCACTGGCGTTGGGAGTTGCATCAATTAGTTTGAAAGATTTACTGCTATCGTATGCAACAATTGTAAACCGCGGAATGCAGGTTGAACCTTATTACCTTGTTTCCATTTCGAACAGTAATAACGAATTGCTTGAAGAGTTTAAACGCCCGGCTGGCAAGCTAACCGATCTCAATCCGGTAAACTGCCGGGTAATTACACACATGATGGAATCGGCTGTAAACGAAGGAACCGGCACCAAAATCCGGTCGGTTTACAAAATCCCCGGCGATTTTGCCGGAAAAACCGGAACCACACAAAACCACTCCGACGGCTGGTTTGTAGGATTAACACCGCATTTGGTAACCGGTTGCTGGGTTGGAGGCGAAGAACCCGGAATTCATTTCCGCACCATTACTTACGGCCAGGGATCATACATGGCACTGCCCATAGTGGGTAAGTTTTTTCATAAATTATACGGCAATCCCCGTTACCAAAATCTTAAAAATACCCAATTCCCCAACCTTGAAGATCAATTACTGGCCGATTTAGATATTCCGCCCTATAAAGAGATGCTGGAAATGGAACGCCGGGACAACCTGCTCAACAGGCTTTTTGCAGGACAGTCGAAAGAAGAAAAACTAAACGAAGCCCGGGAGCCTGAGAAGAAAGAGGAAGAAAAGAAAGGCTTGTGGAAATCAATAAAAAGTATTTTCAAAAAGAAGGAAAAATAGCTATCAATAAAAAAGCCCATCCTAAACAGGACGGGCTTTTTTAATTTATTCAAACTTAAAACTTATTCCTTTTCAAATCTGATATTGGCCAAATAGTAAACAATATCCTCACTGTCGAAGTCAATCCAGGGTTCAGTACCGATATTCAGTACAAACACCCTGTTGTGTCTTCCAACGGCTCCTTGCATATCGAAAGTAACCTCTGTCCAATTCTGAAGATCAGCATCATCCATGCAAATATGCCCCATATCCCAGTATTCCTGACCAAAATTACTAAACTGGCCAAACGACCAAAGGTTATTCATAATCCGTGGCCAGAAGCACTGGAACGGTTCGTAAATACCTTCAAATGCGCTTTTGGGCGGAGCATATACATCCATTTTCAAATACCTGTACTCTTCAGCGTTAAACTGAAATCCTTGCGGAAGAGCAAGTACAAATGATGAACTTGTTGCCTGACTTACAACCTTATACACATTTTCTATGCCTTCGCCTTCGGGTGCGTCTTCTGCCGGATAGGTAACCTCCATTCTCCAGTTTCCATCCTGCACAAGTCCGTCGAGATGGAACTGGTTATCTACCAATACGCTCTCAGGTCCTTCAACCAATTCCACTACACCGCTTTCAACATACGGCATGAGCAAATCATCCAAGCCCATTGAGTTGGGGCGATAGTAAACTTTCTCGAGAATTCCGGCTTCAAGCAAGTCTTTCAAAGCCTGTACATTACTTGATGAAATATCGCCTGCTTTACGCACGAATGGTGCATATTCACCACCTCCAACTTCATCGGTTACGCCTCCGTTATAAACCGTTACAGGCAATGTTGGAAACACGTCTCCCCCTGTTAAATCAAGACTTTTCAGGTTCGGAAAATAAAAGATATCCTGAAGTGAATTGGCATGCACCGGATAAACAAGGTGCTCAAATTCGGCAAGCCCGTCGGCAGAGAAAGTAGTGGCACCGTTTGCCTCCAGAATTCCTCTTTCAGCGGGTGTGAAAGTTGAGGAAGTAGTAGGCATATTTATAGTGAGCTGGTCCTCGAAAATAACCGTATCCAAAATAGGTTCGCGGTTAACTTTCGGAACAATTTTATATTCCATATCCAGCTGTACCGGCTGCCCGGCTTCAACATTACCAATGAAGAATCTTGAATCTTCACCTCTTTCACCGGTTTGCATTTCACCATCTTTATCGGTGTATTCAAAATTCAATCCATAATAATCCATCAGAACTGAAGTAATCCCATTGGGCCAGTCAACAACTGCCGCCGAAGGTGAAGCCATAATTCTGGGCGGGGCTACTGCAATCGAATTAAGATCGCTGGTAGTATAAGGAATCAGTGCAATTTCCTGCGGCACCGATTCATTTCCGTACTGGTCAATTGTGAAAATCCTGAAACGGTAAAGTTTCGATTGGGTAAGCCCGGTAATGTTTACGTAAGAAACCAGCGAATCGATTGTAATTACCTGGTCATCGTACTCGATACGTGTTTTTTGGGCTTTTCCCAGGTTGATTTCTTCGCTGGGAAGGCGTCCGGCTTTCAGCAGGTCAATTTCTACCCGCTCGAAACCAATATGCCCGATAACAGTATCGTACTTGGCCGGATACACAATTTCCCCTTCAAACTGTTCCTGTTTGTCGTACATGCCATCGCATGACCACATGAAGGTGGCGACAACCATTATTGTAAATAATAATATATTTCTCATAAATTTAAATCTTTAAATCTCTGTTTACTTAAAAGAATTTAATTTGCCTTTCTGCCATAAAGCGTTATTTCCGACAAGCAGTTCGCATTATCCAGGGTATAATTGCCATTGAAACTTTTCATGGCCCTGTACCTAAACCAGCGTGTAGGCTTGGTATATTGAGGTTCGTCGGGATACATGTAAGCCATATCTCCGTTACGTCCTTTTTTCACAAATTCGAGTTCGCTTAACCCTTCCGGAACTTCAATTTTGTTTTCAGATACGTAAACCCAATCTTCGGTATCATCGTCCCAAATATACATTTCGTAAATACCTACATTTTCGGCCTGATAGTATTGCCCGCGGCAAAGCTCTCCACAGAAGTTGGTATGCCTTTGCACGGTAACAATCCGGCTCAGTTCGTAATGGTCGCCAAGGTCGATAATAACATTCCAGGGCATGTTTCCGTCGGCCGGATCGCCAGTGCGCCCGCGCCCGCCGGTATGCATAAAGTTGAGGTTTTCACCTTCGTCGATAATGCCATCGATAGTATAATGAAGACGGCCTTCAACGTTATTACCAAACGCTTGAGGCACGCCACCTACCGAGTCGTTGGCAGCAGGTAAAAACCAGTCATCTTTAGGTATTTCAGTGTCCTCGAGCAATGTAATGGTACCCATGTCAACAGGTTCAGACATATTCCCGTAAATATCAGATACACGTATCTTTACATTTAAAGGATCATCAGGCCCTAAATCGAGATTTTCCACAAAACGCCGGTCTTCTTCCAGGTTCGAAGAAAATACAGAAGTCAATGATCGCTCTTCACCGTTCTCGGTGTAGGTAAAGTCAATATATACGTTGATACTTTGTTCGAGTTCATTTACCCAGTCAACGAAAAAAGAGCTGAAACCGGGTTTAAGTTCAAGCGATTCCACTACTCGTGAAATAGCCGATTCCAGCGGTGTTACTTCTACAGCA
>JBNJGR010000044.1:0-16785 GCA_051747885.1 Bacteroidota bacterium
ACAGTGGGCGAAGGAAACAAACAAAGGCTCACCGCGCGTTTTTACGATGAAACCGGCAGCCTGGAACTGGTGTGGTTCCGTGCCATAAAGTGGCAAAAAGAAAATCTAAAGCTCAACAAAGAATACATTGTTTTTGGGAAACCGTCGGAATTTAATGGGCGGATAAATGTGGTGCATCCCGAAATGGAAACAGAAGAGGAAAAACAGCTGAAACCATCGGGGCTTTTTCAGGGGTATTACATCACCACCGAAAAAATGAAAAACAAGTACCTCAATTCAAAAACAATTCATAAACTTCAACTCACATTACTTCAGCTGGCAAAAGGCAAAATTGATGAAACGTTGCCGCACACCATTCTAAAAAAGCTCAAACTCATTTCGCTGGAAAAAGCGCTGACTGCCATCCACAAACCTGAAACGACCACCGAACTCAAAAATGCCCGTTTCAGACTGAAGTTTGAAGAGCTTTTTTTAATTCAGCTGAAAATACTGGCGTTAAAACATCACCGCGAAAACAAGTTCAAAGGGTACCATTTTAAAGAAGTGGGGTATAATTTCAATACGTTTTATAACGATTTTTTACCGTTTGAACTGACGGGTGCCCAAAAAAGAGTGATGAAAGAAATTCGTCGCGATGTGAACCGGAACGTCCAAATGAACCGGCTTTTACAGGGCGATGTGGGCAGCGGCAAAACCCTGGTGGCATTAATGACCATGCTTTTGGCTATGGACAACGGATTGCAGAGTTGCCTGATGGCTCCCACCGAAATCCTTGCCCAGCAACACTTTCAGTCGCTTTCCGGTTTTTTGCAAAACATGCCCTTAAAAGTAGGGCTGCTCACCGGCTCCACCAAAAAAAGCGAACGGCGGCAACTTCACGAAGAACTAAAAAATGGTACCCTGCAAATTTTAATTGGCACCCATGCCCTGATTGAAGATGTAGTCAACTTTAAAAAACTGGGGCTGGTTGTTATCGACGAACAGCATCGTTTTGGTGTGGCCCAGCGGGCAAAGCTCTGGAAAAAGAACGAATTAATTCCGCCACATGTGCTGGTGATGACTGCCACACCAATACCACGCACGCTGGCCATGACTGTTTACGGCGATTTGGATGTTTCAGTAATTGATGAACTTCCGCCCGGACGGAAACCCATTGAAACACATCACTTTTTTGAAAATAAAAGGAAACAGGTGAACAACTTTATGAGAATGCAGCTGCAAAAAGGCCGGCAGATTTATGTGGTTTACCCGTTGATTACCGAATCGGAAAAAATGGATTTGAAAAACCTGGAAGAAGGATTCCGTCATATTTCGGAAGCATTTCCGGATGTGAAAGTGGGCATGGTACATGGCAGAATAAAACCCGACCAGAAAGAAAATGCCATGCAAAAGTTCAAAAAAGGGGAAACCCAAATACTGGTGGCAACCACTGTAATCGAGGTGGGTGTGGATGTTCCCAACGCCTCGGTAATGGTAATCGAGAGCGCCGAGCGGTACGGTCTGTCGCAGCTGCACCAGTTACGCGGAAGGGTTGGCCGCGGCGCAGAGCAGTCGTACTGCATTTTAATGTCGTCGTACAAAATCAGCAACGAAAGCCGGAAACGGTTGTCAACCATGGTGCGCACCAACGATGGTTTCGACATTGCAGAAGTGGATATGAAACTCCGCGGACCCGGCGACATGGAAGGGACGCAGCAAAGCGGCATTGGGTTCGACCTGAAAATTGCCAACCTGGGAAAAGATGGGGAAATACTGAAAATGGCACGCGATGTAGCAACCGATTTACTTGATAATGATCCGGGCTTGCAACAGCCTGAAAACAGAATTCTGATCAAAAGCCTGCGCGCCGGCAAAACCGGCTTCGACTGGAGTTCGATCAGTTAAGAACTTGTCATCTTAAAAAATTCAGATTGAATCAGCCGGGTAATCCCGCCCGGTTTTTTATTGCCAATTTGTTTTTGATCAACCTGAACCACAGGCATTATTTCACTTCCTGTTCCGGAAAGAAACAATTCATCCATTTCGTATATTTCATTTTCCCGTATGGCTTCCTGCTTAACCGGTATCTTGTTATGATGGCAAATTTCCAAAACCACTTCTCTGTTAATTCCAGGCAAAATCAAATTCGATTGCGGATGCGTAAAAACCACACCGTCCCTTATTCCAAAAACACTGGAATGGGTGGCTTCTGTAACTTTTCCGTTTCTGATTAATACACACTCACCTGCCCCGTTTTGAACTGCCTGGTTATAAAGCATGGTATTGGGCAACAAAGCAACCGATTTAATGTCGCAGCGGAGCCAGCGGATATCTTCGCGGGTAATGACCTTTATTCCCTTTTCCAGTTTTTCTTTAAAAGAGGGTAATTCAAAAGCATAAGCATAAATAGTGGGCGAAATACCAGCCGGAAAGTGGTGAGAACGTGGCGACGTACCGCGGGTAATCTGCACGTATATTCCTGCATGGGTATTGCTAAAATTATTTTTGGTTATTAGTGTTTCAAATACATTTTCCAGTGAATCTGTACCTGGAAAACTGATATCAATCTCGTTTAAACTCCGTTTCAGCCTTTCAAGGTGATCTTCAAACCGGAAGGGTTTGCCGTTGTAATATTTTATCACTTCGTAAACGCCATCGGCAAAAAGAAAACCGCGATCATTGGGTGAAATGGAAGCTACATCTCCCGGCACAAACTTCCCGTTTAAATAAACCGTTTCACTCATTGCTGCATATTTTTCAGCGTTTTAATCTCTTCTGCCCAACGCTGGTCGTCAGGTGTTTCCAATATCAAAGGAATTCCGTCAAACCGGCTGTCATTCATAATCATTCGGAAAGGCTCCCAGCCGAGGGTTCCCTCACCTAAACTGTCATGCCGGTCAACTTTTGAACCTAAATCTTTTTTCGAGTCATTCAGGTGCATTCCTTTCAAATAGCTAAAACCAATCACTTCTTCAAATTCACGAAAAACATCTTCAAAATTATTCAAAATGTCGTAACCTGCCGAATAGGCGTGGCAGGTGTCGATGCACACTCCCACCCTGCTTTTATCCTCCACTTGATCTATAATTTCCTTAATCTGATAAAATGAAAACCCAAGATTGGTGCCCTGCCCTGCTGTATTTTCAATTACGGCTGTAACTCCTTTTGTTTCTTCCAATGCCAGGTTGATGGATTCGGCTATAGTTGCCAGGCACTCTTTTTCGCTGATTTTATTGAGGTGACTGCCCGGATGAAAATTGAGACGATCGATACCCAGCTGCTCGCAGCGCTGCATTTCATCAAAAAATGCATTGCGCGATTTTTGAAGCGCCTCCTTTTCAGGATGGCCCAGGTTAATCAGGTAGCTGTCGTGCGGTAAAATCTGCCCCGCTTTGTAACCGTACTTTTCACAGTTTTCTTTAAACTTTTCAATATTCTCCTCAGTCAGCGGTTTTGCTTTCCATTGCCGCTGATTTTTAGTAAACAATGCAAAAGCGGTTGCTCCTATTTTATGTGCATTTACCAGTGCATTCTCCACTCCGCCGGCAGCACTCACATGGGCGCCTATGTATTTCTTATTCATAACAATTTGCTTTTAAAAACGTAATAATAATACTGGAATAGTTTTTGCAAATTCAGTCCTGATGAACAGTGAAGCGAAATTAATTTTATTGCACCAATTAAAAAACCGGAATACCATGAAAAAGATATTTTTTTTGTTGATAACATTGATTACGATAACTACAATAACCAACGCGCAAACGCAGGAAAAGAAAAGCCGGAAGGAAATCAGGGCTGAACGCCAGGCTGAAAAAAAGAAAGAAATCAAAAACATTCTGAATGAAAAAGACTTTGTTTTCAGGCCCACACATGCCATGCCCATGGGTGGCGGAAGCATTTACCTGAATTATACATTTGACGTTAAAATAAAAAGCGACACCATTGATTCGTACCTGCCTTTTTATGGTCGGGCTTACCATGTCGATTACGGTGGCCGCAACTCAGCATTCGACTTTACCGAGCCGGTTGAAGAATACAAAATGGAAAAAGACGAAAACGGCTACATGGTTGATTTCGATGTAAAAAAAGGAATGGATAATATCAGCTTCTCCTTTAAAATTTCTGAACTGGGGTATGCCACGTTGAATGTTATCAGCACCAACCGGCAGGCCATTTCATTTTACGGACGAATTGAACCACCGGAAGAGGAATAACTCCTCCAACCTGTTCAGAAACTAAATTTCGAAAGGCAACTTTCTAACCAGCTCAATTTTTTCAGGCAAAACCTTTGCCTGCATAGGAATTACTTCCACGCCAGAATCAACGGCTTTTTTCAGCATGTTTGAATAGTCCGGATCAATTTCGCGGGCAGGGGCAAAAATTTTCACATCGCTGCGCTGAACAATGTAAAGCATCACGGCACGCATTCCCTGCTTCTTCACATCAATTAGTGTTTTTAAATGTTTCAGACCGCGGGATGTAACCGCATCAGGGAATAGGGCGTTTTTCCCTTCTTTCAGTGTTACATTTTTAACTTCCACAAAACATTTTTCGTGGTCGTTTTGGGCAAAAACATCAAAGCGCGAATCGTTAAATTTCACCTCGCGTTTCACTTTGGTATAACCAGTAAGACCAGGAATATCACCGGCTGAAATAGCTTCAAAAGCCAGCTTGTTTGGGTTTCCGGTATTGATACCCACCCAGTCGCCGTTAATTTTTATCATTTCCCAGGTAAATTTTGTTTTCCGTTTGGGATCGTTTACAGGCGACAAATAAACTTCGGCCCCGTTTTCGAGGCAACTTTTCATTGAGCCGGAGTTGGTACAGTGGGCAATTACTTCGGAACCATCATCGAGTTTTACATCAGCCAGAAAGCGTTTGTAGCGTCTGATTAAAGTTCCGTGTATCAATTTATTCTGAAAAATCATAATATATCAAAGTTGTGTGCGGGCAAACGGAACAACATTTTGAGCGGCAAATTCTTTGTTCAGGTATTTGTAGTAGCCGGTAATGGCAATCATGGCGGCATTGTCCATGGTATATTCAAACTTTGGAATAATTAAGTGCCATCCTTTTTTGCTGGCTTCTTTTTTTAGCGCACTTCGCAAACCCGAATTAGCCGAAACCCCACCTGCAAGTGCAATTTCTTTAATGCCAGTTTCTTTTGCGGCCCGTTTTAGTTTATTTAAAAGAATTTCAATAATGGTATGTTGTAGCGAGGCGCAGAGATCATTTTTATTTTCTTCAATAAAATTGTTGTTCTCTTTTAAGTTATCGCGCAAAAAATACAGAAAGTTTGTTTTTAACCCGCTGAAACTGTAATCGAGCCCGGAAATCCGGGGTTTCGAGAATTCAAACCTGTGGGGATTTCCCTCTTTTGCCAGCCTGTCCACATGCGGCCCGCCGGGATAGGGCAATCCCATCACCTTAGCACATTTGTCGAAAGCTTCGCCGGCAGCATCGTCAATGGTTTGGCCAATTACTTCCATGTGCAGGTAATCGTGCACTTTAATAATTTGTGAATTTCCCCCTGAAACCAGCAAACATAAAAACGGAAACCGCGGCGGATTGAATTCCGTATTTTTTTCTTTTATGAAAAGCGCCAGCACGTGACCCCGCAAATGATTTACCTCGATGAGCGGAATTCCGGAAGCCAGCGAAAAGCCTTTGGCAAACGAAGTTCCCACCAGTAAAGAGCCCAATAATCCCGGGCCGCGGGTAAAAGCAGTTGCCGAAACTTCTTCTTTGGTAATTCCGGCACGTTTCAATGCCAAATCAACTACCGGGATAATATTTTGCTGATGCGCGCGCGAAGCCAGCTCAGGAACCACTCCGCCATATTCCTCGTGAACTTTTTGCCCGGCAACCACATTCGACAAAATTACACCATCGCGTATGATGGCTGCCGAGGTGTCGTCGCACGACGATTCGATACCCAAAATGGTAATTCCACTTTTTTTATCCTCTGTCATATTGTATTTTTCATTTGAATCGTTACTTTTAGCGAAACCTTACTTATTCGATAAAACACATTTTAACTATTTATCAAACTATAGCAGTTAATAACTAAAGGAACTATTCCTAATTTTGTTCCCGAAAAAAGTTAAGTTCGTTTAAAAATTTAAAGGGCAAAAATATTAAAAAAGGCTGGAAAATAGGATTGATTGTCCTGGCATTCATAATTGGCTTGCTGGCCGGGGCATACTGGGCGTTGCACAGCAGCAATGTTCAAACTTTTCTTACCCAAAAAATTGCATCGCGGCTGTCAGACAGGATCGATGCCAGGATTAACGTGGGAAGAGTTGATATCTCACTTTTCAGAAGTATTATTTTGGAAGATGTGCTGGTGGAAGATCAGCAGCAGGATACCCTGATATTTTCACCTAACGTGTCTGCAAAAATCGACAGCTTTCAATTCAGAAAAAAGAAAATTGTACTGGGCCAACTGACCTTTTCGGACAGCCGAATTAAAGTAAACAGCGATTCGACCGGCCGGTTTAATTTTAATTTTATTATTGATTCGCTTCAAAACAGAAACACCACCCCAGCTGAATGGCAATTTTATTGTAACAATTTTAATTTTTACAGCCCCGAGACTTCAATTCAGAATTTTACAACAGACGAAGAAATAAAACTGTACCAGATTCAGGATTTAATACTAAATGTTTCTGATTTTTCACTGGCGCAGGATTCCTTGTTCTTTAAAATCGACCAACTTGCTTTTAACGACAGTGAAAATTTTAAAATCACTGAACTTCAATCAGATTTTAGTTTGGTCAACAAGAAAATTAATCTGACCGCTCTCACCTTGAAAACCGATCGATCTAACGTTTCCGAAAGTGAATTCATGATTGAATTTCCTTCCGATGAAACGGAAAATTCATCGGCCATTGCACAATTCGATTTCACGTTCTCTCACTCAAAAATCAGTTTTTACGACATTTCGCAACTAATTCCGGCGTTGAAAGGCATGAACCAGGTAGTGGATTTTTCGGGCCGGATTTACGGAAGCCTCGATGATTTAAAGGGCAGAGACCTAGTGTTAAACACCGGCCAAAACACATCGGCCGAATTTGAGTTTTACGCCAACGACATTTCGGATCCCGAAAACCTTTACCTGTTCGTGGAACTTAAAAATTCGCAAACTTCATTTCAGGATTTGAGCCGAATTAAACTACCTGAAAAATGGGGAACCGGCAACCTCCGTTTTTCCGAGTCGCTGTACAAAGCCGGGATTTTCTCTTACCAGGGAAACTTTACCGGATTTTTAAATGATTTTGTTGCATTTGGAACCCTTTCCAGCGATATGGGGATTGTTAACACCGACGTGTCGGTTACTCCGGACGAGGAGAGACAGGTTATTTACAGGGGAAAAGTTGCCACCGAAGATTTTATGATTGGTGAACTTTTGGGAATCGACCTGATGGAGGATATTACCTTTGACGGAACGGTTGACGGATACTTCGACCGTGACGACCAGTCGGTGGCAGCAACTTTCAACGGAAAAGTTGACAGTGTGAACATTAACGGATACAATTACAAAAACATTCAGATTGATGGCATTTTAGATAACCGCATGTTCGATGGCTTAGCCATAGTGAATGATCCTAATCTCCAGTTTGATTTTCTCGGGACATTGAATTTCAATCCCGAAGTGCCTGTTTTCGATTTCAGGGTTGAAATGGATAAAGCGCTGCCAGGCAAACTAAACCTGAGCACAAATTTCCCCAACTCTGAATTATCGCTAACAATGGCAGCCAATTTTACCGGCGACAAACTGGATAATCTCGCCGGTTCCATTGCCGTTGAAAATGGTATTTACAAAAACCGCAACGGGGAGTTCAACCTTGGAGGAATGGAACTTCAGTCGGTTACCGGCGGGGCAATGAAATACCTCTCGTTCACCTCCGATTTTTTTGATATTGAAATAAATGGCGATTACCATTTTCAAAACATACTCAATTCGTTTGAAAAAAGTATGAGCCGTTATATTCCTGCCATTAATTACGAAAAACTGGCCACTGCAAAAGATAATAATTTTGGCTTTCAGCTCGATGTGAACAGCCTCGATGAACTTACCGCAGTTTTTTCACCCGGACTCAAAATTGAAACTCCTTTTTTGCTCTACGGAAGACTCGATTCAGAACAATCGGTTTTTGAAGTTAAAGGAAGTATTCCGGGTTTCAACACCAACAACCTGGTGGTAAGAAATATTTTCATTAGTAACAACCCTGATAACGGAAACTACACGTCAAAATTCAGGTTTGGGGAAATACGCCTGAGAAACGGAATGAGCATGGATAATTTAACCATCAGCTCCGAAATTGAAAGCAATACCATTGACAACCAAATAGAATGGGGAGATCCTGATGACATGAGTTACAGCGGGGAAGTTAAAACCAGAACCATTTTTACCGAAAATAGAAATTCTAATCTCCCGCACATCGAAATTGAAGGCTTCCCAACACACATTATCATTGCTGACACGGTATGGCAGATAAGTCCTTTCACCATTACAGCCGACAGTACCCACGTTGAAATAAATGATTTCAATATTTTCAATAAAAATCAATACCTCAGTTTAAGTGGTGTTATTTCTGAAGACGAATCGAAAATACTGGCCATTGACCTTGAAAATTTTAATTTGAGAAATATTGGCACATACCTGAATAAAGACCTCCCACTCGGGGGAACAGTTGACGGATCGGCCGGCATCCAGGATTTTTTCGGCAAGCGAATACTCTTTTCAGATATGACCATCAACAATTTCAATTATAATAATCAAAAAATAGGAGATGTTGTGCTAACCAACGAATGGGATTACATAGAACCAGTTCTTAACTCTGAACTAAGAATTACAAACAACAACCGCTTAAATCTTTTTGCCGAAGGCTATTACAACCCTGAAAACAACGAATTAAATTATGAGGCAAATGCTGACAGTCTTTCACTTGTAATTCTTGAAACTGTTATTCAAAAAACTTTTTCAGATATCAGCGGAAGTGCCTCTGGCAAACTGAAAATCCACGGCACTACCGATAAAATTTTGTTCGACGGTGCGTTGCATGGAACAAATGCTGAATTAACCATCGACTATACGCAGGTAAGCTATCATTTTACCGATTCAGTATATTTTAAAGGCGACACGTTGCTTTTTGACAGGATTACAATTAACGACAAATCAGGAAACCGTGGCACTTTTAACGGTACTCTAGTACACACCAATTTTCAGGATATGATTTACGACCTCTCGATTTATACTCCAAAAATTGTAGCCATTAACACTACCCTGAGAGACAACAGCCAGTTTTTTGGAAAGGTAGTAGGCAGCGGAAGGCTTACTATTACAGGCAGGGGGCAACGGGTAAGAATGACTGGTAATGCTACTACTTTAGCCGGCACCAATGTTAACATTTCGCTGGAAAACGAGGGAGAAATTGAACGCTACGATTTTATTGAATTTGTTTCATCAGACGATGACGAACCCCAGGAATTCATATTTACTGAAAACGATGACGGGGATTTCAGCCTTAACCTCTCTATTAACGCAACTCCCGAAGCCAGGGCACAGCTTATTTACAACTCACAGATTGGTGATGTGATAAAAGCACAGGGCGAAGGAGTTTTACTTTTCGGAATGGATAACGAAGGAAATATTACACTTTCGGGAAACTACACGGTTGAGCAGGGCGATTATCTCTTTACGCTTCAAAATGTAATCAATAAACGTTTTACAATTGAACAGGGAGGTTCCATTGAGTGGTCGGGAAATCCTTATGATGCTACAATCGACATTAATGCGGTTTACAGACTAAAAGCTTCCCTGTACGATTTGATTGGTAATAATGAAAAAAATATATACCAAAGCCAACGTGTTCCTGTTGAATGTAAAATTTTACTTACAGAAAATTTATCTAATCCCGAAATAGACTTTGCCATTGACTTTCCAACTGTTGAAAACCGGTTAGTTGAGGAATTACGGCAATATTTCAGTACTCCTGAAGATTTAAATAAACAAATTCTGTCGCTGGTGGTGCTTGGTAAATTTTACACCCCTGAATACCTCCGGGGGACCTTTGAAGCGCAAAACCCGAACCTGATTGGCACTACGGCCAGTGAACTCTTTTCGAACCAATTGAGCAACTGGCTTTCGCAAATAAGCAACAATGTGGATATTGGCCTTAATTACCGCCCCGGAAACCAGTTAACAAACGACGAAATAGAACTGGCAATGAGCACCCAAATTTTTAACGACAGAGTATCAATTAACGGAAACATTGGGAACAACAATAATCCCAACTCAACCAACAGCAGTCAGCTTGTGGGCGATTTCGATGTTAATGTAAAACTAATTCCGAATGGAAAGATTCAGTTTAAAGCATACAACCGTTCAAATAACAACCTAATTTACGAAACGGCGCCTTACACCCAGGGTGTAGGTTTCACATTCACTGAAGATTACAACAACTTTGGAGAATTGTTGCAAAAAATGAAAAATATTTTCACCCGGCGGGAAGAAGAATAATCAGTGTTGAATACTACCTGGAAAACCACGTGAAATATTTCAACATGAATTAAGAATAATAATTCTTTTTTAGCTTAATAAAAACTAATTTTGCCCTAACTTATTTATCTGCAATGACAGAAACTTCGGAAAATCTCAATACAGACTGGCGAAAAGTAGCCTCATCAATTTATCGGAAACCAAGGGATTCAAAAATTTACGGTTCGGTTGAAATCGACGTAACCGAACTTGAAAAATTCATTTCCCAAAAACGTAAAGAGGGTATTAAAACTACACTGACCCACTTAATGACACTGATAATTGGCAGGGCATTCAGCCAGGAGGTGCCCGAACTCAATGCCTACATAAAAAGAGGAAAAGTAGTTAAACGCAGTCAGGTTGACGGAATGGTAAGCGTTTTGCTGAAAAACGGAGAAATGGGTTCCGTTAAAATTGAAAATGCCGACCAGGTTACCATTAAGGAATTATCGGAAATAATGGCCGAAAAAATTAAACAGTCGCGCAAAGGCGACGAAAATAAAGCTATGCAGTCGAAACATATGCTTTCATCCATTGCATGGCCATTCCGCACATGGTTGTTCAACCTCTATAAAATTGTAACCATCGACTGGGGACTTTCGCTGCCCGGTTTAAATCTTTCTTCCGATAGCTTTGGCTCATATGTAGTTTCAAATATTGGCAACCTGGGTCTGGATACGGGATATGCTGCCCTCCTGCCCTCCTCAAACGTTTCAATTGTTTTAATTATAGGAAAAGTTTACAAAAAACCCGTGGTTGTTAACGACGAAATTGTTCCACGCAAAGTGTTTACACTCTCTGCTACCCTCGACCACCGCGTTGTTGACGGTTCGCATGGCGGAAGGCTTTTCAGGTTTATAAAACACATGGTTAAAAATCCGCAGCTGCTCGAAACAAAACCTGATTCGCAACCAAAATAATTCTCCACTTTTTTCCGGATTGAAAATCAACCAACCCACATTCAGCTATTTAAAATTGTTGTATAGCATATTGAATGTTTCCCGTGTACGAACACGAAAACAAAAAATTTTCATTAATTTTGTATCTAATTACAATATGAATGTTTTTATGCACCTGAAAATTAAATCATTATAAAAAACAACAAACAAATACGGATTAAAGACATTGCTGAAAAAGCAAAAGTATCGATCGGAACAGTTGATAGGGTTCTTCACAGCCGCGGAGAAGTGGCTGAATCAACTAAAAATAAAATTCTGAAAATTATTAACGAGCTAAATTACCAGCCCAATATTCTGGCCAGCACACTTGCTTCAAAAAAATCTGCTGTATTTGCCACCCTGTTCCCACAGCCTCCTTCTTCTGACGGATATTGGAATAAACCTGTAATTGGCGTAAAAAAACGTATTTCAGAACTTCAGCAATACAGCGTAGAGCTGGTAAGGTTTACTTTTCAGCAAAACAACCCACAAAGTTTTGTAAAAACGGCAGAAAAAATTCTGGAGTTACATCCCGATGGAGTCATTTTAGCTCCGTTTTTCAAAAAAGAAGCATTGCAATTTATAGGAGAATTGAAAACGCAAAACATTCCATTCGTTTTCATCGATTCTGAAATAAAAAATGCCAATCAGCTCGGCTATATCGGTCAAAATTCTTACCAGAGTGGATTGGTTTCGGGGAAACTACTCGATCTGATGCTGCCCGCCGGAAATATCCTCATCATTCATTTTGCCAAAGAAATGGATAACCAAAACCATCTAGTGCAGCGTGAAAAAGGATTTTACGACTGGTACTCAAAAAACAGCTACGACAACAACCAACTCTTTACCATTGAAATTCCTGATACTTCGGATGAAAAATGGATGGAACCTGTTGTGAAAATGATTGATAAAAAAAATATTAAAGGCATTTTTGTAACCAACTCTAAAGTTTTCAATATGGGGCGTTTAATTGAAAAATACAAACATCAAAACAAGCTGAGAGTTATCGGCCACGATCTTCTCAAAGAAAACATTTCGTACCTGAAAAAAGACATTGTTCAGTTTCTCATTTGCCAGCGTCCTGAGGAGCAGGGATACAGCGCTATCAATAAATTATTCAGGCATGTGGTTCAAAAAAGAGTAGTTTCAAAAGAAAACTATACTTCCATCGATATCGTAACCAAAGAAAATGTTGATTATTATAAAGAATTTAAATAAAATAGCATGTTAAAACCAATATCATTTGAAGACCTTCGTGGAAAAGTTTGTGTAATAACCGGTGGTGCCGGTGTGCTTGGCAGCACAATGGTCAGGGCTATGGCTTCAACTGGGATGAAAATCGCCATTGCCGACATCAACAAAGAAATTGCCGATAAAGTAGCAGAAGAAATTACTGGTGAATCAAACACAGAGGTAATTGGAGTTGCCGCCAATGTTTTAGACAAAGAATCACTTGAGCAGGCCAAAACAATTATCAACGCCCAGCTGGGCGACATTGACATCCTGATAAACGGCGCAGGAGGAAACAGCCCGCAGGCTACCACAAAAGTGGAGCAAATGAAGGAGGAAGATATTGATAACCTGGAAGACACATTTTACGGATTGGAAATGGAAGGTTTTGATAAAGTGTTTGCCTTAAATTTTAAAGGCACACTACTGCCAACAATGGTTTTCACCAAAGATATGCTTTCACATAAAAAGGGAGTAGTACTTAATATTTCATCCATGAACTCCTATCGGCCGCTTACAAAAATTCCGGCATATTCAGCTGCCAAAGCTTCCGTTAATAATTTTACGGAATGGCTGGCTGTACACTTGGCCAAAGTGGGAATTCGGGTAAATGCCATTGCACCCGGCTTTTTCATTACCAACCAAAACCGCTTTTTGGTGATGGATGAAAAAACGGGCAATTTCTCCCCCCGGGGACAAAAAATTGTAGATAACACCCCTATGGGTAAATTCGGTGAACCGGAAGATTTACAGGGAGCAACCCTTTTTTTACTATCTGATATCTCAAGCTTTATTACCGGTGTTGTAATACCTGTTGACGGCGGATACAACGCTTTTGGAGGCGTATAGAATAATTGAAAATTGAATAAATATTTATTAATGCAACGACAGGACATTCCCTGTCTCTAAACAATAAAACTATGAAACGCAGAGATTTTTTAACAACAGCAGCAGGCGCCGCAGCAGGTGCATCAATACTGTCGGGCACAGCAGGAGCAGCTGTGGCAGGCCAGTCGAAGAAAAAAATTGCCATAGTAGGAACCGGAATACGCGGAATTGGTTTCTGGGGAAAGCGTGTAGTTGAAAACTACAGCGATATTGTTGAATTTGTAGGACTTTGCGACATTAACCCCGGGCGACTCCAGTTCGCTTTAGACTACATGGGGGTTGACTGTCCGGTATTTTCTGATTTCGAAAAGATGATGAACGAAACCAAACCTGAAATGGTAATTGTTACCACTGTGGATTCAACCCACCACGAATTCATCATCAAGGCTATGGAAATGGGAGCCGATGTGCTTACCGAAAAACCCATGACCACTGACGAAGATAAAAGTCAGGCCATTCTCGATGCCGAAGAACGTACCGGCCGAAAATGCACAGTTGGATTTAACTACCGCTATGGAACACTTTTTTCTGCAATAAAAGAACAACTGGCTGAAAAACCGGTGGGTGAAATCACATCGGTCGATTTTCACTGGTACCTGAATATTTACCACGGAGCCTCCTATTTCAGACGCTGGCATGGCGAACGCGACAAAGGCGGCACCTTACTCGTCCATAAGGCTACACACCATTTCGATTTACTGAACTGGTTCATCGATTCCGACCCGGTTGAAGTAACCGCATACGGTGCACTGGAACACTATGGGAAAAACAACAATTTCAGGGGTGCCAATTGCCGCAATTGCGCTTATACCGACAAATGCGACTATTACTGGGACATTACTCAAAGTAAGCACGACATGGACTTGTATGTAAAAAATGAAAAATACGATGGGTATATCCGCGACAACTGTCTGTGGCGGGAAGACATCGATATTTTCGATAAAATGTCAGTACAAATCAGATACGCCAACAATGTTATTGTAAATTATTCACTAACAACTTATTCTCCTTATGAAGGATGGAGGATAGCTTTCAACGGAAGGGATGGCCGCATTGAAACATGGGAAGATATACCGTGGCGCCGTCAGGAAAAGATTAACCAGGCCGAACTGCACGCTGCAGAAATGAACCAAAGTGAACCGGGTGAAGCCCGCTACGATGAGATTTTCAAAATGAAGAATTTCGACCGTGACTTTGAAATGATAAAAATTGAAGCAGCACGTGGCGGCCACGGTGGCGGCGACTCGCGCCTGCAGGATAAAATATTTCGCGATCCGGACATGGCCGATCCTTACAAACACTCAGCCGGAACACGCGATGGCGCCATGTCGTGCCTCATTGGTGTGGCTGCGCGTAAATCAATTGACGAAAAACGGCCGGTTAAAATTGAAGAATTAACGAGCATAAAACCTCATCCAACAAGGGGAGCATAGAACCTTTAGCCGGTACGTGAGTGCCGGCTTTATTTAAAAGAAGTTCCGTTTACGTTACCGGAAAAAATTTGAACACAAAAAACAGATATTATGAGTATTGAATTGAAAAAAAACTGCAAATATGCCATGCTGGTTCCAACCAGTATGGGGACACGAATTATACCCGACAACGGACAACCGGTTCATGCGAGCGATAAATTTACGTTGTATGCAACCAGCGCCGAAACCAATGTGGCCAGTATTTCATCGTACCTGGACCTTCCCGTAAAAGTGCTTACAACTTTTGTAAAGGACAGCCCCATTGCAAAGTTTATACAAAGCAATCTGAAAGCACGCCACATGGACTACGAAGGCCCGGAGGTTGAACAAGGTTCTCCCTGGGGATACCGCCACCAGATTAACATTGCCGACAGCGGTTTTGGCTCCCGTGGCCCACGGGTATTTAATGATCGCGCCGGTGAAGTGGGCCGCACGCTGAATGCAAAAGATTTTGACCTCGAGCGGATTTTTGGAGAAGAAGGCGTACAGGTTGTGCACATGTCAGGGCTTATTGCTGCACTCTCAGAGGAGTCCAGCAAATTCTGCCTCGAAATTGCACGGGCTGCAAAAAAACACGGCACCCGCATTTCATTCGATCTGAACTTCCGGGCATCTTTCTGGAAAGGTCGCGATATAGAATTGCGAAAAAACTTCACTGAAATCGCCAAAGTTTCGGACATCTTAATCGGCAACGAGGAAGATTTCCAGCTCTGTTTTGGCATTGAAGGTCCACCCGCCGGTGGCGAAGGAATCGGTGCTAAAATCGACGGATTTAAAGGCCTCATCAAAAGGGTGAAAGAAACATTTCCCAATGCTTCGGTATTTGCTACCACCCTGCGCGAAGTGGTGAGTGTAAATGAACACATGTGGGGAGCCATCATGCTCGAGGGTGACGACAACTGGCAGGTAATTGAACCTCGCCGCATAAACGTACTCGACCGAATTGGCGGAGGCGACGGATTTGTTGGTGGTTTGCTTTATGGTATTCTGAAAGGATGGGAACCCGAAAAATGGCCGCAGTTTGGATGGGCCACCGGCGCTATGGCTGCCACATTCCTTACCGACTACGCCCAACCCGCCGACGAAGATATGGTGTGGAGCATCTGGAAAGGAAATGCAAGAGTGAAGAGATAAGTAGGCAGTAGTTAGTAGCAGTAGGCAGTCTTAGTTCTATATAAGTCAGTATATTATGATTAGAGGATATAAAAGTTTGAAAGTTTATCAGATGGCTTTTCAGGCAGCCAAGGATATTTTTGAACTTACTAAAAAATTTCCGGTTGAGGAAAAGTACTCAATGACTGATCAAATCAGGAGATCATCAAGGTCAGTTTGCACTTGTATTGGTGAAGGATACAGAAAAAGAAAATACCCAAAATATTTTTCATTAAAAATGACAGACGCTGATGGTGAAGCAACTGAAACAACTATTTGGCTGGATTTAGCTTTTGCTTCAAAATACATCGCTTCTCATGAACATTCCAATCTGGTAAATACTTATGATGAAATTGGAAAGATGTTGAACAGCATGGCTGACAATCCTGAAAGATTTCTACCACGAAAACAATGAAAAATTCGAAAATAAATTACAACATAGAACAACGGAACGGCTGCCTACTACATCCTACTGCTGCCTACTAAAATTGTTTATTGCAAAATCTAACAAATATGATATACTACGAAATTGGCTCAAAAGAAACCAGCTTGTCGGCAGAAGACCTGAAACAGGGTTTATTTG
>JBNJGR010000045.1:0-16782 GCA_051747885.1 Bacteroidota bacterium
TGGTGTATGCGCTTTCGGCAGTTATTCTTGTTGCAGGTTATATCAGTGCCACTGTTCCGGTTGTGCGAAAGCAGACCATTCAGTTAAACAAACCGGTACCCAACGGCAAACAAACTGTTGTGCTTGCATCCGATATTCACCTGGGAATGATGATTTCCAACGGACGGCTAAAGCGGCTGGTAAAACTAATAAACGCGCAAAACGCCGATGTGGTGTTGCTGGCCGGCGATGTGTTCGATGAAGACCTGGGGCCGGTAATTGAAAATAACATGGGTGACCAGTTAAAAAAACTGGAAGCCAGGCATGGTGTTTTTGCCGTTTTGGGAAATCACGAGTTTTACGGGAATGCAGACGTAGCTGAAAAATACCTCGAAGATCATCACATAACCGTACTGCGCGACAGTACTGCAATTTTACCCGACGACACTGCAATTATCGGCCGCGAAGATATGACCGGCGAACGCATGAGCGGGAAACCTCGAAAAACAATAGAGGAGTTACTTTCAGCGGCCAACATTAAAAATCCGGTTTACATGCTCGACCACCAACCATATAAACTTACTGATGCAGCGGAACATAACATCGACCTGCAGGTTTCCGGTCATACTCATAACGGGCAAATGTGGCCGTTTAACTACATCACCGGATCAATGTTCGAAATCAGCCGCGGGTACGGAAAAATCAACAATACCCATTTTTATGTTTCATCGGGTTACGGTACCTGGGGGCCGCCAATAAGGACAAACAGCCGCTCCGAAATCGTAGTTCTGGAAGTATCAGGCAAATAAAAACAGTTGTTATAAAACAGTCTTTCCAATGCATTAAAATCTTTGCAATTAAAAATGTGATTGCATATTTTTAAGTGTAATTCATAATATATTCCATCCTGTTTTAAAGCATTACGTTAGTTGCCTGAAACAAAAAAGTTCGTAAATTCGGAAGCAATGCAATAAAAAATACCCATGGAACAAATTTTCAACATTCTGAAATCCCTCGCCGAACCCGGGAGCATTTTACTACTACTGGTTTTACTGCTTGTTCTGAATAATTATATTTTCAGGCGGCTGTCGTCAGTAACTTCCAGGGGAAATGTTACCAAAAACTCAATTTCACTGTTTCTGGTTCTTTTTGGCACACTGGCACTTATTTTAACACTGCCGATTGAAAGTGAGCTAAAAGGCCAGATCCTGTCGTTTCTGGGAATCATCATCAGTGCCACTATAGCACTGAGTTCCACAACCTTACTAGGCAACCTTATTGCAGGAATTATGAACAATTCCATGAAACGCTTCCGCAACGGTGACCTCATAAAAATTGACCAAATGCAGGGACGGGTTACCAAAAAAAGTATTTTTCATACTGAAATACAGCTGGAGGACAGCAACTTTTTAACCATCCCTAACTTATACATTGCCTCCAACCCGGTAAAATTAACGCGGAAAACCAACTCGGTCATTTCTACTTCTGTTTCATTGGGCTACGATGTGTCGCGTACCAAAATTGAAGAAGCGCTGAAAGAAGCCGCCTTAGAAGCCAACCTAACCGATCCGTATGTATATATTACCAATTTAGGCGATTTTTCAGTAGTCTATCAAATACACGGGTTTCTGGAAGACAGCTCAAAATTTTACAGCACGCGCTCGCTTCTTAATGCCAAAGTAATGGATGTGCTTCATAAAAATAGAATTGAAATTGTTTCGCCTAATTTTGTGAATCAACGTCGGATGGAAGGAAAAGAATTTATTCCCAAAGTAACTGCCGAAAAAGAAACACCTCAGGATAAAGAAGCACCCGAAGAATTAATTTTTGATGAAGCCATAAAATCAGAAAAAATTGAAAAAAAGAAAGATCAGCTGATTGAAATTAATAAAAACCTGGCAGGTCAAAAAGAAAAACTAAAGGAACAGAAAGACAAACAAAAAGTTGCCAAAATAAAATCGGCAATCGATAAACTGGAAAAACAAAAAAAACAGATGGAAAAAAATATTGAAGATCAAAAAGGAAATGCGGAAAAAGACAATTCTAATAAATGAATAGTTGGATTATCGCAAACCATGAATTAAAAAGAACCAGAACGATTTGTTCTGGTTTTTTTATTTCTTTGCGTACAGAACATATGAAAATAATTACTATATTTTGAGCAATAAAAAAACCACTAATCTATGGATTTTCCACTGTTTCATCTCGATTTCATGGGCAACCGAATGCTGGTTGCATTAATAGCTATAATCCATGTAATAATTAACCACGCCCTTGCAGTCGGTTTCATCCCGCTTGTAACCTTCCTCGAATTCAGAGGCTACCAGAAAAAAAAGCGCAACAACGAAAAAGGCGAAGCATGGGACGAAGTAGCACGCAAGTTACTATTCTTCGCTTTTATAATTACTACCACCATTGGCGCACTTACCGGTGTGGGCATTTGGTTTGCCACTTCGCTTGCCAACCCTGCTTCTATCGGCAGCCTCATCCGCGTTTTTTATTTTGCCTGGTTCAGCGAATGGATTGTCTTTGTTCTCGAGGTCATTTTTATAATGATTTATTTCCTCACGTGGAAAAAATCCAAACAATCAGTCCGTAATAAAAAAAGGCACATCATTTTCGGAGTATGGCTCAGTTTCTTTTCATTTCTCACCATGGCCATAATTGTTGGCATCCTTGGTTTTATGATGGATCCGGGAAGCTGGGAAGCCAAAAAAACAATGGCCAGCGGCTTTTTCAATCCACTCTATTTTCCACAACTCATTTTCCGTACGCCTGTTGCCATGATGATGGCAGGCTGTTTTGCACTGCTTTACACTGCTTTCATGCTAAAAAAAGACAATGCCTGGCGACCTGAAATTTTAAAACACATTTCGTTTTGGATTTTACTGTGGATGCCCATAGCTGCTGTGGGCGCATACACGTATTACTGGTATATTCCACGAGCAATGATAGGAAACCTTCCGGTTGCCCTCGGAACCCAACAGTTTCAGGCATGGTACGATTCACTGATGACAGTAATGATTGTATCTGTTTCAGTCGGATTTTTCATCAGCATTTTAGGAACATTCGCCCCTAAACGCCTGCCAAAATATTTACTCATAATTCCTGTTTTGGTATCGTTTATATTTTTAGGAACATTTGAGCGGCTGCGCGAATTTATCCGAAAACCTTATGTAATTGGCGAATACATGTATGCCAACGGATTTTTGGTTGAGGAATACCCGTTGTACCAGCAAAGTGGTTTGCTGAAACACACCCCCTACTCCTCCATCTCAACCATCACCGAAGACAACAAACTGGAGGCAGGTGAAGCTGTGTTCAATATTACCTGCACCCGCTGCCACACCACTCACGGCATTAATTCGGTTGTCGTAAATTTTGAGAAAATGTACGGCAGGCAGGAACCGCTCAATCCCGAGGCCATGAAAGCCTACATGAAAAATATGCATAACGTGAGGTACTACATGCCGCCTTTCCCGGGAAACGATGCGGAACTGGATGCGTTGGCTGCTTACATTGCCGAACAGCAAAAAAGGCCACAACAGTTGGAAGGCGCCCAGATTAAAGGAGTTGATGTAAAAAAACTGGATTACAAACCTGAAAACAATTCAGAAAAATGATAACAGCATTAATAAACCAAATCCCCATCCCAAAGGATATTCCACTGGATTTACCACTTCCCGAGTGGATCCTGGTAGTCATACTTATTTTCTCTTTTCTGCTCCACATCCTGTTTATAAATTTAATGGTGGGCGGAAGTATTCTCACATTTTGGTACGAATTGCGTGGCCTGAAAAACAAAGATTACGACACGCTGGCACGAGAAATTGCCTCTACAATTACTGTAAATAAAAGTCTGGCAGTGGTTTTGGGTGTTGCCCCTCTGCTTTCCATCAATGTGCTGTACACCATTTATTTTTATTCTGCCAATGCACTCACGGGCGCCATGTGGATTTCAATTGTTCCCTGGGTGGCAATGGCTTTTCTAATTTTTTACCTCCACAAATTTTCGTGGGACCGGCTGGCCGATAACAAAGCTTTACACCTTGGAATACTAAGCATCGGGGTTTTCAGCTTTTTAATGATCCCATTTATTTTTCTGACCAACATAAACCTGATGCTCTTCCCTGAAAAATGGGCAGAAGTCAGTGGATTTTTCGATGCACTAACCCTGCCAAATGTTTTTCCACGCTACTTTCATTTTATTACTGCCTGCATGGCCATTACCGGTTTTTTCCTGGCTTTTTGGTTTGGTCGCAAGGGATACGACACAACCGGACAATTCGAAAATCTTTCGAAAAGAACCATAAAAAAACAAATGCTGAACCTGGCTCTCGCGGCCACAGGAATGCAATTTATTTTTGGTCCGTTGCTGTTTCTCACGCTTCCAACACAAGGCGTTACCTGGGGTTTGTTCTGGGTAATAACAGGAGGCGTTACTGTTGCTATAATTGTAGTCTGGCAACTTTGGATACTGCTGAATGACCAAAAGGAAATTGTTGGCCGCAGGTATGTATGGTTGGTTGTACTTTTTACTGTATTGGTAGGTTTTATGGGAACCGGCCGGCATATGTACCGCGAAAATGCACTAAAAACCCATAGGCAAATGATGGCCGAACGTACTGCTGCCCATTGGAAGGAAGTGCAAAAAGCCCACGAAGGACTTTTAATGCCTGAAGTGGAAACCGATGAAGGACCGGTTTCTCCCGGCGAAGCTCTGTTTAATAACAATTGTGCCGTTTGCCACGCAGCAAACCAGCGCCTGGTAGGCCCGCCGTTAACCGAGGTGGTTCCCGTTTATGAAAACAACATTGAAGAGCTGAAACAATGGATAAAAGAACCGGGCCGCAAGCGAATGGATTATCCGCCAATGGCAGGGTTCCCCAACCTCACCGATCAGCAATTGACCAGCATTAGCAATTACCTGTTGGAGGAAAACTGGAAATAGATGAATAATTTATCTTGAAATAGTCCCAGTCAACAATTGCCTTTCAGAATAAAAATGATTAGGTTCACTTAAAAATAATATCAACCTGAAATATAAAAATCTTGAATTAAAATGAAAAAATCGACTCCAGTTATTACCCATTTGTACCTGCTGATTATTATTTTTTGCGCTTCATTTGCCAATGCTCAGGAAACACTTTACATGAACGCAAACGGCATGTTATACAATTCTCCTCAAAATGCCATTGTTAAATTTGAGCAAAAAAATTTGAATGACAGTATCTTTGAAATATACAGTTCGGCTCATCTAAACGGAAAGTGGGAAACACCCAAATTTCATTCGGCAGTGGTTCAAAAATCAGATTCGGTGTTTTTCATCTTCGACAACAAAAAAAGAAAGGGTGATTTTCAAATAAGAAAGCTGATAAAAAAAGATGTGGGGTTGCAGGTTGAACAATTTAATAAAAACGGAAAGCAGGTTTTTTCGGGCAGTGCCCTGCAGGGGTTTCCGTTAAACCTCCATGGCGAAGGCACTTTTTACGACTCGGATGAAAAACCGATGGCCCGTGTAGCCTTTTACCGGGGCAAACAAACTGCCGAAGAGTTTTTTTTTCATCCGGTTGACAGCAGCCTAAACATTAGTAAGAAACCTCAATTTCAGGGAGGCAGAAAAGCGTTCAAAATGGAGGTTGCCCAAAAAGTGAGATATCCTGTCAATGCACAAAAAAATAGAATAACCGGCGACATTTATGTGAAATTCATCATTAACACAGATGGCAAAATGGAACATTTTCGTCCGGCCCGGTCGGCGGAGAAAGTGCTTGAAGACGAAGGCATACAGACTTTAAAGAATATAAAAAAAAGATGGCAGCCAGGCGAAAGCAATGGAAATAAAATCGAAGTCTGGCATTATGCAAAAATAAGATTTGCTCAACTTGCGGGCCCGGGAATTAGTGCTTTTGGTTTCTTCCAAAATTAAACAATTCTTCCTTTGGCAACATTTTTGTAATTGAACATCACTTAAAAAGTACGTTTAAATTATTTGTTGTATTTTTCACACAATTAAAAAATCAGCAAAGGCCATGAAACTCAGTTCGAGAATGCGATTTCTTTTACGTAACGGACTACGCGGGTTAGTATGGCTTGCGGTTTTGCTGATTGCCTACTTTTTTTTCGATAAAATCGTAGTTTCCAGAAACCCTGATGTATGGATTGAACGGTTTTATGCCCGCCCCGAGATTATCTACCTCATTTATGTAGCATCCGAATTCTTTTTCGGCATTATTCCCCCTGAATTATTCATGATTTGGGCTGTGAATAAAGCAAACATTGCCCATTACTTTTACAATGTAGCCTTTTTTGCGATAGCCTCTTATGTGCTCGGTTATGTTACTTTTTTAATTGGCCAGTTTTTACATAAAAGAGTTACTTTTCGGTATATCCGGATTAGATTCTTCAAGGATATTGGTCCCAAACTGAAAAAATATGGCCTGTTTCTAATAATTGTTGCCGCACTTACACCCTTGCCCTGGTCGGCAGTAAGTATGCTTGTAGGCGCCTCCGGTTACCCCTCCAAACGTTTTTTAAGATACGCACTGTTCCGGTTACTCCGTTTTGCTCTCTACGGATTCATTATCTTTCAAACCCACCAAATTTAAACATCCGGAAAACATCGTCTCCCAAATATTGTTTATTCTGTAAATACTAATATAAAAGCATGCTCGAAAAGTTAAAGCGGAAGTGGAATATAAAAAGTGACTTCCAGCTGGCACTCATTTTGATAATTTTTTCAGTAACCGGCAGCGCCTCGCTTTATGTGCGTAAATTTGTTTTTACCTGGATGGAAATATCACCCGAGACCAGCCTGTGGATTAAAATTCCGCTTTACATTTTAATTGTTTTTCCTTCGTATCAAATATTGCTTTTGATAATTAGTGGATTACTGGGGCAATTCAGGTTTGCATGGGAATTTGAAAAAAAAGTGTTTTCACGGTTTAGAGTCAGAAAATAAAGAGTTTAGTAATTATTTTATTCGCAGTTATTATGAACACAAGTTCAGAAGCAGAAAATAATATTGAAAAGGCCACACTCGGTGGCGGATGTTTTTGGTGTACCGAAGCGGTTTACAAAGAATTGAACGGAGTAATTGAGGTACAACCCGGCTACAGCGGCGGCCATGTAAAAAATCCGGCATACCGCGAAGTTTGTAACGGCACAACCGGGCATGCCGAAGTAGTACAAATTACCTACGATCCTCAAATTGTAAGTTTTTCGGAAATTCTGGAGGTGTTTTTTATGACGCATAATCCTACAACACTCAACCGCCAGGGAAACGATGTGGGTACGCAATACCGTTCGGCAATTTTCTACCATTCAGAAAAACAAAAACAAACAGCCGAAAAAGTCATCCGGCTTTTTGAAGAGGAAAAAGTTTATGAAGACCCGATTGTAACTGAAGTGACTGCTTTTGATGCATTTTACAAGGCCGAAGACAACCATAAAGATTATTTTGAACGAAATAAAAACCAGCCTTATTGTCAATTTATTGTGGCGCCAAAAGTGGAGAAATTCAGAAAAATATTTAAAGAAAAACTCAAATAAAATCTAATATTTAACAAGTTTTCCTTTTTGAAAAGGAGAATAATCTTCTGACAAAACATACAAGTAAATGCCTTTGGGTAATTCGCCTGCCCGGATTGAAATCAACTGTTCTCCCTCGGCAATACTGAACTTCCTTTCCATTACCAATGAACCACTTACATTAAAAAGCCTGAAATGAAGCTCCGTACCTGACCCCGATACAACATTAAGATTTACTGTTGTGGTAACCGGATTAGGATAAACCAACACATCAATATCCTCAATATGAGGTGGCCATTCATAAATACAGTTGCCGGGCATGTTGTTGTCGAGCCACCAAAGCCGCTCTTCCAGCCAGTTTTTCAACCAGTTAATCTCTTCCCCATAGCTTTCGGTGATGAAATAATTTGGCCAAACAGGTTTGCCCAGTACGGGCCACCGTTCAAAGTTTCGTTCTACCGCATTTTCCAACGAAGCAACAAGGCTGTCAACCATTTCAAAAATATACTCATCAGACCAATGGTCTTCCCGCATCATTTCCCAGCGGCATTTTTGATAATTCACAAAAACAGAATCGGCCCAAAGTTTTTCCCACCAAAAAGGATTATATCCTTTCTGATTTTCAAGTTGAAAACCTTCAGTAAGCCAGGCATCATCGTAATTTACATTCCCGTAGGCCAGGTTATAATCCCATATTGGACCTGCCCTGAGTTTCTCATTTCTGTCTTTATAAAAGAAAGTGCTCAAGCGGTAAGCATCCACATTTTTAGTTAATTCGTTCATTAATATATAGTCAATAAACGATGCCATATTAATGTAGTGAATGTAGCTGTCCCTTCCTTCAAAATGTTCTTCGAAAAGAGCTTCCTCAAATGAATCAATATAATTTTGAATGTATTGTTTTTGTTCGGGTATAATTTCGTCGAAAGCAGGAACTTCATATTGATAATAAGTAAAATTTCCATCTGAATTTTGATAATTTGAGTGCCACCCTTCCCCCCCGCTTCCGGTTGTTTTATCGATTTTAACAATATAACCACCGGTCAAATCCACTCCACCCGTTTTATCGGGGGTCAGCTTTTCGATATCCACGCGGGTATCTTCCCGTTTTATTTTTTCCATCAGCACATAAATACCCTGGTATTCGTTATTTAGAAAAAGTTCCACGAACCGGCACCTCGAAGCATAGTGCCCCAAAGGTTTTGCCAGCGAAAACGTCAGCACATTGCGGATGAGCGACTTATCGGAATACGGAGCATATAAAATCCAGTCTTCTTCTTCAGGCAATCCAAGTATTGGAAAATCAATGTCTTCGCCCAGTTGGTTCCTTGTTTCAAATCCATAAGACTTTTTAGGGAATGATTGAGAAGTTGAACCACGTAATTCTATTCCAATTTTACCGTAATAGTGATTGAATTCATCTGAGGTATGGTTTTCTTCACCATCACCATTCCAAATAATTCCCATATCCACAAGAATTTTGGGTTCATCAGGAATTTGCCTGCCGTTGGTATCGATAAAAACCAGGGGTAGTTTTGAAGAAAATGTTTGGTTCTGGCCATAAACCCGGACAACTGAAAATAAAATACATATAATAAAAGGAAAATTATTTAACAACATATAAACTAAATTAAAAATAATGCTCAACAATTAAGCTGGTTAATATTTCACAAGTTTTCCTTTTTGAATAATTTCATAATTTTTTTCAAGCGAATAAATGTATAACCCATTGGGTAAATAGTCAGTATTCATTGAAAATTCCTGTTCGCCTTCCACTACAGAAAAAGGGATAGATTTTACCAAAGAGCCGTTTGCATTAAAAAGTTTAAGGGTAAGCGTAATATTTACATCGCTGGCAACACTGAGTTTTAGTTCCGAAGAAAATGGGTTGGGAAAAACTTCTGCAGCAAACTCAGTAATAACGGGAGGTACATCTTCGCCACATTGCCCCGGCAGATTGGAATCGAGCCACCAAAGCCGCTCTTCGAGCCAGTTTTTCATCCAGTTTACTTCAGCCTGGTGGTTAGTTCCAACATAATAATTGGGCCAAATATATTCACCCAAAACAGGCCAGCGGTTAAAATTACGGTCAACAGCACTTCCCATTGCAGCTACAAGACTGTCGGCTACTTCAAAAATTCGCTGATTGGACCAGGCGTCTTCACGCATTTCGTTCCATCTGCATTTCATCTGGTCAACAAAAACCTTGTCGCCCCAAAAAGCAGGCCACCAAAATGGATTTCCCCAATGGTCTCCTTCCAGTTTTGCCTGAATCTGAAAACCGTTAGTATTCCAGCCATCCAGGTAATCAGCGTTACCATAGGCCAGGTTAAAATCCCAAATGGGCCCCGCATTCAGCTTTCCACCTTTGTCTTTGAACAAAAATGTGCTTAACCGGTAGGCATCAATGTTTTTAGTAAGTTCACTTATTAATATAAAATCGATAAATGTATTCACATTAATGTAATCGCGGTAGCTGCCTTCACCTTCATATTTCTTGTTATAAACCGCATCTTCAAAATCATTTATGTAATCCTGTATATAATCTTTCTGTGGCTGAACAATTTCCTCGTCATCAGGAACCTCATACTGATAATAGGTTGAATTCCCATTTGCATTTTTGTATTTTGAATACCAACCGTCTCCCCCGCTGCCGGTTGTTTTGTCAATTTTAACAATATAACCGCCGGTTAAATCTTCTCCTTCTGTTTCATCAGGATTAAGCGTTGCAATATCCACTCGGGTATCTTCCCTTTTAATTTTTTCCATCAACACATAAATGCCGTGATACTCGTTATTCAGAAAAAGCTCCACGAAACGGCACCTCGAAGTATAATGCCCCAAAGGTTTAGCCAGTGAAAACGTCAGCACATTGCGGATGAGCGATTTATCGGAATACGGAGCATATAAAATCCAGTCTTCTTCTTCAGGCAAACCAAGTATTGGGAAATCAATGTCTTCGCCCAGCTGGTTCCTTGTTTCAAAACCATACGATTTTTTGGGAAACATTTGAGAAGAGGAACCACGTATTTCAATTCCGACTTTTCCGTAGTAATGATTAAAATCATCTGAGGTGTGGTTTTCTTCTCCTTCTCCGTTCCAGATAATTCCCATATCCACAAGAATTTTGGGTTCATCGGGAATTTGCCTTCCATTGGTATCTATAAAAACCAAAGGTAGTTTTGATGAAAATGATTGATTTTGAGCCAGAATCTGCCCTCCTGTGAGTAATACTGTAATAACAACCAGAATATATTTCAGTGCCATAAAATCAGTTAAAAAAAAGCCCGGAATATAACCCGGGCCATAAATGTATGTAAAAATACAGTGTTTATAATTCTCTTATCCAAATATTGCGGAAACTTACCGGATTTCCATGATCCTGCAACATAATACTTCCGGGGCCATGTTCTTTCACACTGTACTCGGGAACTCCGATATACTCTGTCGGGCCGCGGAGCTTCACATTATTCTGCACTAAAACTCCGTTGTGAAGCACAGTAACCATGGGGGGAGTGAAATAGGTACCGTCGTTGTTAAAACGCGGTGCGGTGTAAATAATGTCGTAGGTTTGCCACTCACCCGGCGCTTTGCAGGCATTTACCAGCGGCGCATGCTGTTTGTACAAACTTGCGGCCTGACCGTTTCGGTAAGTGCGGTTGTTGTAATTGTCGAGTACCTGTACTTCGTAACGGTCCTGCAAAAATACACCACTGTTGCCGCGTCCCTGGCTTTCGCTAACAACTTCAGAAGGCGAACGCCATTCGATGTGCAACTGAAAATCTTCGAAAACCCGTTTGGTTTTGATAGCTCCGGCTCCCTGTTTAACAGTAACCGCAGCATTTTCAACGGTCCATTGAGGTTTGCCGCCGTCCTGGCTTGTCCACTCCCGGGAAAGGTCTGTACCATCAAATAAAATAATTGCATCCGACGGGGCGTCCATTGGTTTTTCCCCGGGAGTAACCACCGGAACTTCCGGATCCCAAATTTCGGTCATTTCGGGTTTCATTGGGGGGCGCTCGGGCGTTTGTGCCATAACGTAGGTTGCTGAAAAAAACAGCAATGCAAAAACTAAAATACTCTTTCTCATCATTGATTTTTTATTTAGTTGATTAATTCAAAAATTCTGTCAATAATTTTATTTCATATAAAGAAAATTATAATTTCAATTCTTTCATAATAGCCTCAATTTTTGCATCGGCTTTTTGTTCAGCTTTATCAAAATCTTCCCGTGATTTCAGTTCGCCTTTCACTTCAAAATAGAATTTAATCTTGGGCTCTGTTCCCGATGGACGGACCGAAATTTTAGTGCCGTCTTTGGTAAAAAACTGAAGCACGTTTGACGTGACTTTCTGGTTGATTTTTCTATCATCGCCTGTAAGCAGATTTTTGGCCACCAGGGTGGAATAATCTTTTACCAATTCCAAAGGCGAACCACCCAGTTCCTGTGGTGGTTGTTTACGAAAATCATTCATCATTTGCTGAATCTCATCGGCTCCTGATTTGCCCGGCCGGTAAACAGAAATTGTTTTTTCTTTTGAAAAGCCGTATTCAAGGTAAATATCCTGCAACAGTTCGTATAAAGTTTTACCCTGATCGATGGCCCAGGCTGCTATTTCTGCCATGAGTGCACACGACGAAACAGCATCTTTATCGCGCACAAAATCGGAAGGCAAAAAACCAAAACTTTCTTCGCCGCCGCCAATGTATTTCTTCTTCCCTTCGTATTCCCGCATAACTTCGGCAATAAATTTAAAACCGGTATAAACATCAAAATACTGCACATTATTTTTGCGGGCTATTTCGGCAATCATTTCGGTAGAAACTATTGTTTTCACAATATATTCATTGCCTTCCATGGCACCGGCTTCCTTCATTTTTGTAATGATATAGTAAAAAAACAAAAGCGCAGTCTGGTTTCCGTTTACGATTATAAATGTCCCTTTATCATTTTTTACAGCCACTCCCAAACGGTCGCCATCAGGATCGGTTGCCATTACCAAATCGGCATCAACTTCTTGTGCTTTTTCAATAGCCATTTCCATGGCGGCTTCTTCTTCGGGGTTGGGCGAAACTACAGTCGGAAATTCACCACTAACTACATCCTGTTCAGGAATGTGAATGATGTTCGTAAAACCAAACTTTTTGAGGGCAGCCGGAACCAGTTTAACAGCGGTGCCATGAATAGGCGTAAAAACAATCTTTATGTCGTGGTGCCTTTCAACCACATCGGGTGAAATAGATACTGTTTTTACCATTTCCAGAAATTTCTGGTCCATTTCTTCGCCCAAAATTTCAATCAACTCATCGGGTCCGTCGAATTTGATTTCTTCCGGTTTTATTTTCGCCACTTCGTTTACAATATTCACATCATGCGGGGCAACAATTTGTGAACCGTCGTCCCAGTAAGCTTTGTAACCGTTATATTCTTTTGGGTTATGCGATGCCGTAAGGATAATCCCACTCTGGCACCCCAGTTCACGGATTGCAAATGAGAGTTCGGGTGTTGGGCGCAAATCATCGAACAAATAGGTTTTAATTCCGTTGGCCGTAAAAATTTTTGCACAGGTTTCAGCAAAAAAGCGACTGTTATTGCGGCAGTCGTGCCCAATGGCTACTTTAATTTGCGGGAGATCAGCAAAATTCTTTTTCAGGTAATTTGACAAGCCTTGGGTTGCAGCACCAATAGTGTATTTGTTTACCCGGTTGGTACCCACGCCCATTATGCCACGCAGCCCGCCGGTGCCAAACTCGAGGTGTTTGTAAAACGAATCAATTAATTTAGTAGTGTCATCACTGTCGAGCATGTGCCGGACTTCTTTCCGGGTTTCCTCATCGTAGGTTTCCGAAAGCCATTCACTGGCTCTTTCCCTGACCTGTTTCAGCAATTCTTTATTTTCCATTATTCTGTTTTTTTAAAAGTTTTTTCAGACAAGTTTCCAAACTGACTTTCCAATATGGAATCTCAAGATTAAATGTACTTTTTATTTTCGATTTATTCAGTACACTGTAATGCGGTCGTTTTGCTATTGTTGGAAATTCCTCGGAAAGAACCGGCATCACTTGACATTTCAATCCGGAAATTTCGAAAATACTTTGAGCAAAATCGTACCAGCTGGCCACTCCTTCGTTTGAAAAATGGTAAATACCGGGTTTAAAATTCCCCGGCTCTATATGGTAAACCGATAGGATTTTGAGTACTGCTTTTGCCAGATCGGCGGCATAGGTGGGAGTTCCCACCTGATCGAAAACTACTTTAAGCAAATCCCGTTCTGCCCCCAACCGCAGCATAGTTTTCACAAAGTTATTTCCGTAAGATGAATACAACCAGGAGGTGCGGATTATTAAAGCCTTTGAGTCAGATGACATAATAAAATTCTCGCCGGCAAGTTTTGTTTTACCGTAAACACTCTCTGGCTGAACCGGGTCTGTTTCGCTATAAGGAACAAAAGATTTGCCGTTAAAAACATAATCGGTTGATATGTGAATAAAAACGGAATTGTGCTGTTGTGTATATTTTGCCAGCAAAGCGGGTGCTTTTGCATTTACTTTTTGAGCAGCCTCCATTTCGGTTTCAGCTTTATCGACAGCAGTAAAAGCAGCACAGTTTACAACCATTTCCGGCTTTTCCTTTTCGAAAAATTCCCGAACATGATTTTCATTAGTAATATCGAGTGAATCAACATCAGTAAAAATAAACCGAAAGTCCGGATATTTTTCTGAAAAGACTTTTATTTCATTACCCAATTGCCCGTATGCTCCGGTTACAAGTATCTTCATTTTTCAAAAATAAAATTCATTTCTGCATTGGCCAGCATTGGAGCAGCCACATCTTTTTCCGAAATAATTGGGTCGGCACCTTCAAGGTTCCAGTTAATTTTCAACGTGGAATCATTGGGATTGATGGATCTTTCGGCCTCGTGATTGTAAATATTATCACATTTATACGAAAAAACTGCTGTTTCACTGAGTACAGAGAAGCCATGTGCAAAGCCCCGGGGAACGAACATTTGCAATTTGTTTTGTTCACTGAGTTCAAATCCAAACCACTGGCCAAAAGTGGGTGCCCCCTTACGCAAATCAACTGCCACATCGAAAACACAGCCCTGTATCACACGTACAAGCTTCGCCTGCGACCAGGGTGCCAGCTGGTAATGCAATCCACGCACCACACCATATACTGATTTCGATTCGTTGTCTTGTATAAAGGAAGTATTTATTCCTGCTTCTGTATATCTTTCTTCCTGGTACGACTCAAAAAAATACCCTCGTGAATCTTCAAAAACACGAGGCTCGATAATAAGTAATCCCGGAAGCGATGTTTCTGTAATCTTCATGGACTGTTAAAATGAAATGATTTGTTTTTCAGCCAGCCGAAGCAAGTATTCTCCATATTGGTTTTTAGTTAACGGCTGTGCCAGTTCCAACAATTGCTCCTTATTTATGAAACCTTTTTTGTAGGCAATTTCTTCAATACACGACACTTTTAACCCCTGCCGTTGCTCAATAGTGGCAATAAAATTAGAAGCCTGCAGTAAGCTGTCGTGCGTACCTGTATCGAGCCAGGCAAAACCACGCCCGAGCAATTTAACATTCAGCCTGTTTTCCTCAAGATAAATCCGGTTCAGGTCGGTAATTTCCAGTTCACCCCTTGCCGAGGGTTTCAGCTTTTTGGCTTTTTCAACCACATCGTTGGAGTAGAAATACAAACCGGTAACCGCGTAATTCGATTTAGGCTGTTTGGGTTTCTCCTCAATAGATATCACTTTCCCGTTTTTATCAAAATCAACCACACCATATCTTTCCGGGTCGTTCACGTAATAACCAAATACAACAGCGCCGTCTTCAAGCCGGGCTGCATCTTCAAGAATCGACCGGAAATTATAGCCGTAAAAAATATTGTCGCCGAGAATCATGCAAACATTGTCGTCACCTATAAAGTCTTCGCCCAAAATAAATGCCTGAGCAAGCCCATCGGGCGACGGTTGTATTTTATAGGAAATATCTAACCCAAGCTGCTTCCCGTTGCCCAGCAAATTTTTATAAAGACTTATATCCGTGGGTGTTGAAATAATCAAAATCTCCCTGATTCCTGCCAGCATTAAAACTGACAGCGGGTAGTAAATCATCGGCTTATCGTAAACCGGAATAATCTGTTTCGAAATGGATTGGGTAATCGGGTATAGACGTGTTCCGGCGCCACCGGCAAGAATAATTCCTTTCATTGTAAAATTTGGTTTAATCCTAAAACGGATGTCAAAATTAATAAAATAAAACCGCATGCACGAAAGGGTTTGAAAGAAAAACCAATTTTAACAATTTACCTGGTACCGCGAATGTTACAGAATTGTCAATCAACTAAAATAAAATACTGAAAACCTTTGATATAAGTGAATTAAGTTATATTTTTGCGCGCGAATTAAAAACAAAATAATGTCTAACTTATTAATTTATTAAGAATTACATGACTGAAAAGAAAAATGAAAATGTTGAACAGGAAGCTAAGAAAATAGCTGATACACCTGCTCAGGAAGAAAAAAAGGCTTCTGAAAAGGCGGAAGAAAAATCCGCTGAAAAACAAGAAGACCTTCAAGCAGAAGAAACTGCCGAAACACCCAAAGAAGAACCTGCTGAAGCTAAGGCTGAAGAAACTGAAAAAGAAACCGAAGAAGCGGTTGAAAAAGAAGCAGCCCCTATTGAAGAATCAGCTGAAAAAGAGGAAGCTCCTGCAAAAGAAGAAAAAGTAGAAGAAACTTCACCTCAGCCAGAAAAAACAAAAGAGGAGACCGAAGCTGAACCTGTTGAAGCTAAAGCTGATGAAACCAAGAAAGAACCGGAAGAATTCGACTGGGACAGCCTCGAAAGTGGAATTGAATCGTATTCCGACAAAGAAAAAAAGGAACTTGAAAAACTTTACGACGATACATTAAATACTGTTTCGGAAAAAGAAGTTCTCGAAGGTACGGTTATCTCCATGAACAAACGCGAAGTAGTTGTTGACATCGGCTACAAATCGGACGGAATTGTGAGCCTGAACGAATTCAGGTATAACCCTGATTTGAAAGTTGGCGACAAAGTAGATGTTTACATCGAAAGCCTTGAGGACAAAAAAGGACAGATGATCCTTTCGCACAAAAAAGCCCGCGCAACCCGCTCATGGGAACGTGTAAACGAATCGCTCGAAAAAGACGAAATCATCAAAGGTTACATCAAGTGCCGCACCAAAGGTGGTATGATTGTCGATGTATTCGGCATCGAAGCCTTCCTGCCCGG